>CAYWXH010000004.1:11893-64345 GCA_964462295.1 uncultured Atribacterota bacterium | reverse complement strand
CTTACATTAACTCCCTTGAGCTCCTCTCCTTCGTTTTCCATAATATTACTCTTTATAAAAGAACCCTCTATGAAAGGACTGGCCCCTAAAGGTTCATAGAATCGTACTACCTTCCTTCCTTTATCATCTTTCTTAAGTGCCGTTAATATCACATCTTTTGAAAAATAAAAAAGACTCTTTTCATTTCCTACTTTTCTTTCTGGTAAAATATCAAGACCCACATTAAATTGCCATGCAAGATAAGGAATTTTTGCATCTTTCCAACTGTTTCCATGTGGATAAATAAGATAAGTAAGTTCCATCTCTCCTTGATCTGTATATACATCATTTAGTGGGCCGTCAAGTGCCATAATAATTGGTTTTGGATACCTCACCGTTCTTGCTATAGTCATTCGCAAAGTTTTTCCATCTCCTATATCAAATCCAAATCTTCCATCATTTATAAGTGTAAATCCATCTCGTGTTACCCATTTTCCTCCTGGAACTTCTACCTTATAACGTTCAAAACTCCCTGCATTAGGAGATATAGGGTCTATTCTCTCTATGTATCCATAGGGTGCATCATATGTAGTATATTCTGTTTCTACATTGAGGGGGAAGGCTATTTTATATGTCCTTTTTTGCGTATAGAGATCCATCCAAAGTCTCACTCTTATATAGGGAGAAAAGGCATCAAGTGAAACATACATTTTTATGGTAGAATCGGGCCTTCCCTCTTGATTATACTTATATACAACTTCTATTTCTTTAAAAATAGGTGAATCTTTTGTTACTCTTATAGTTTCTGGATCTCTTAGAGAGTTCTCTCTTCCAAGGTGTATATTCCATGCAGATTCTAAAAGGTCATCATCTTCATATACCTGAATAAGGTTTCCCGAAGATACAAGAAACTCTTTTTCTATTTTTTTATTGAAGATAGATGTAATAGCCCCTGTCTCCTCCGAAAGCACGAAAGAGAGAAATTCATTTTCTATCTTAATTTCACCCTCCCCTGCCCTAAGATTCAGCATAGGGATATCTTCCTTTTTACTTATATCGACATCTTTATATCCAAATGGTGGCACATCCTTTACATATATAATTTCACCCTTATATTCAATAATATCTGATACAGGAAAGTTAAGGGGATTAAAAACTAAAAACGAACCAATATTATCTTTCGCCCCTATACCATTTTTAATATATGAAAGTGCATCATTCTTTAGCCTTTTGGCCTCATTTTCTACATATACAAGGTCTTTCCAGGTATCTTCATATACCTTAGGTATCGAGCTTCCTGCAAGTGCATCATGAAACTGATTAAACAAAAGTATCTTCCAAAGTTTATCTATCTCTTCCTTTGGGTAATTATATCCATAAGAAGAGGCTATAGTAGCCCATACTTCCGTCTTGTACAAAAGTCCTTCCAAATACCTATTTTTTCTACGAAAATTTCCCTGGGTAGTATATGTACCATGATGTGTTTTAAGATAAAGCTCATCATCCCATATAGGAAATAATGCTTTATGAGTATTTAAATCCTTATAGTAATCAATAGCCTTACCCGTTTCCACTTCTACTTTTCCTTCATCTCTCAAGCTTCTGATATTATCTATCATCTCTTGAGAAATACCACCACCATGATCTCCTTCACCATAAACAACCAAAAATCTGTCATAGTTAGGGTGCATAATACTTGCAAGGCCTATTGTGCTTTTTACACTTTTTTTATCAGGATTCCCCTCATATCTAAAGGTATGGACTGAAAGTACTTCACTACCGTCTGGAGAGAGCCATCTAAATATATAATAGGGAAAATGGAGCGGGTGTTCAAAATTGAGTTTTGCGGTATAAAAATACTTTATGCCTCCCTCATTCAAAATCATAGGGAGTGTATTTGGATATCCAAAAGAGTCAGGAAGCCAGGCAAGCTCAATATCTATTCCAAATTTTTCCCTAAAGTATCTTTTTCCATAGTAAATCTGTCTTGCATAAGATTCTCCTGATATGCCATTTGTATCAGGCTCTATCCACATCCCTCCTGTGATCTCCCATCTACCTTCATTTACATATTGTTTTATCCTCTCAAAAAGCTCAGGAGAAAGCTCTTCCATCCACTTGTAAAATTGGGCACTACTTTGGATAAAATAAAAATCAGGATTATTATCCATAAGATCAAGTACTTTACCAAAGGTATTTTTAAGCACCTCTTTTGTCTCTTCCCTATCCCAAAGCCATACTGCATCTATATGACTATGTCCTATAAAATATGCGCCCTTTTTCATCTGTAAATATCACCATCTTTCATTACAAGATAAGGGGTGGTAAATGTATCTAAATTTTCTAGGGGGTTTTCATCAAAAACCACAATATCTGCAAGTTTTCCCTCTTCTATCGTCCCTATTACATTTTCCATTCCAAGAAGTTCTGAGGCAACCAAAGTGGCAGAACGGATGGCATCCCACATGCTCATACCATGGTTTGTCATAAGTTTCATTTCAAGTGTTACGGGCCCATGAAAATTAAGGGGTGTCCCTGCATCTGTACCAAATGCAATCTTTACCCCTCTCTCATAAGCCGTCTGAAAGCTTTTATAATATGGGTCCATAACCCTTTTCGCCTTCTCTAAAGCGTATTTAGGGATACCTGCCTCCTCTCCCTCCTCTGCAATAAGGTATCCTGCAGAAAGGGTGGGAACAAGATAGGTACCATTATCAAGCATCATAGATATAGCCTCATCATCTAAGAATATACCGTGCTCTATACTATCTATACCTGCCCGAATAGCATTTTTTATCCCTTCATTACCCTGTGCATGTGCTGCAGTCTTTCTCCCTGCCTTATGGGCCTCTTCTACGCCTGCTTTTAACTCTTCGTATGAAAGTTGGGGAGAACCAGGTTCTACTCCTGGGGTAAGCACCCCACCTGTGGCCATAAACTTTACCACATTTACCCCTTTCTTTAAGTTCTCTCTTACCGCTTTTTTTACCTCATACGGTCCATCTGCCTCTCTTGCAAAAAAGTATCCATGTCCTCCTGTCATTACAACAGGTTTACCACTTACAAGATACCGTGGGCCATCTACTATACCTTTGTTTATAGCGTTTCTCAGGGAAATATCAAGATAATTCACACCTCCTAAGTCCCTTATCGTAGTGATACCTGATTTTAAAAAATCTATAGCGAAATTGGCAGCTTTTAAAAGTTTTATTCCCACATCTTCCTGTAGAGATGCTATAAGATTTACTCCACCATCCAAAAAAAGATGTACATGGGTATTTATAAGTCCAGGTGTTACATACTTTCCACTAAGATCTATCTTTTCTGCTCCCCTGTATTTAATCTCGTCTAATTCGTTTGAAATCTCCTTTATCACCTTATCTTCTACTACAATACTTACACCCTCTTTAACTACCTTCTCCTTTACATCAAGTAAGTTTACCCCCTGTAAAATCTTTGTCCCCATTTTTTCCTCCTATTAAAGTCTTAATTTTGGGTCAAGAGAATCCCTTAACCAGTCACCAAAAAGATTTATCCCTAAAACCGTTATCATTATGGCAAGTCCTGGAAATGTAATAAGCCACCAGGCGTTTGTTATATAATCTCTCCCATCTGCCACCATGGTTCCCCAAGAGGGGGTAGGTGGCTGAATACCTAATCCCAAAAAACTAAGCGCCGCCTCCATTATGATCATCCTTGCCATCTCTAAAGTAGCCACAACAATAGCAGATGCAAGCACATTAGGCAAAATATGTCTAAAAATTATCCTTATATCATTATTTCCTAAAGCCAAAGCAGCATTAACAAAATCTATATTCCTTGTCTTTAATGTCTCTCCTCTTACAATTCTTGCGTATATAACCCATCCTGTAATCCCTAATACAAGTATGATATTCTTAAGTCCTGGGCCCAATACTGCCATTATTGCAATAGCTAAAAGGATAAAAGGGAGGCTAAGTTGTATATCTGCAAGCCGCATAATAATAGTATCAACCCATTTCCCATAAAAACCTGAGACCATTCCAAGGGTTATACCTATAATACCAGATATAAATACTGCAGAAAACCCCACTATAAGAGAAATCCTTGAACCATATATCACTCTACTTAATACATCTCTACCAAGTTGATCTGTTCCCAAAGGATGTGCCATACTTGGGGGTTTAAGTCTCTGAGATATATCTTGAATAAGTGGATCATATGGGGATATAAGTGGTGCAAAAATGGCCATAAATATAAATAAAAATATAATAACAAGACCAAACTGTGCAGACCTACTCTTTTTAAGGCCAATCAATAATCTTTTCCATATACTATAAGAGATAGATTTTTCAGCCATTTCTCACCTCTTTCAATTATATTTTATACGGGGATCAAGGTAGGTATATATGATATCTATTATAATATTTGTAATAACAAAAGTAAGTGCCACAACAAATACCACTGCTTGTACAAGGGGATAATCTCTATCATATATCGCCTGAATGGCAAGCCTTCCCACCCCAGGCCATGCAAAGATAGTTTCTGTAATTACAGCACCACCTAAAAGTGCGGCAAATTGAAGACCAAGCATTGTAACAACAGGGATCGATGCATTTCTTAAGGCATGTTTTAGAATTACCTTAAATTCAGAAACCCCTTTTGCCCTAGCTGTTCTTATATAATCTGCATTCATTACCTCTATAAAATTAGAGCGTATGAGCCTTGTAAGTGCAGCAGAGGAATAAAGGGCAATACTTACAGAGGGAAGGATAAGATGTGAAAGCCCTCCCCTACCCGAAACAGGTAAAAGATGAAGTTGTACGGAGAAAAATAGTATAAGCATAAGACCTAACCAAAATATGGGTATAGACTGACCAATAAGTGCAAAGGTCATGGCAACATAATCATACATTGTCCCCTTTTTAATAGCAGATATAATACCTGCCGGGAAAGAGACCAAAAGTGCAAGAAACAAAGAAAAAAGTGTAAGTTCAATAGTTGCAGGAAGCCTTTCCAAGACAAGACCCATCGCAGGTTGAGCATGTCGTAATGATTTTCCAAAATCCCCTCTCAAAGCGTTTTTTAGGAATCTAAAATACTGTACAATTACTGGATCATCAAAGCCCATTTCATGTCTAAATTTGTCTATATCTTCCTGGGTGGCATCAAGGGGTAAAAGTAGTGCTGCAGGATCTCCCGTAAGATGTAAAATAAAAAAAACTATTATAGATACACCCAAAATAACAATAAGGGATTGAAGTAACCTACGGATAATATATGCTTTCATAGGAGTCTCCTTTAAATGGGAGGGGAAAACCCTCCCATTGGTATTGAAATTTTACCTATTCCAATCTATATCTATACCGTGGATTCTTTCGTCAGGTCTTGCTTCCCATTTAATTCTCTTTGATGCACCATATAAGTCTTTTTGCTGATAGAGGAATATCCATCCTGGATCATCATATAGAATTCTCAAGGCCTTATGATAGTATTCTTTTCTCTTTTCTGGGTCAAGTGTCTGTCTTGCCAAATCTACATATTTATCGAATTCGTGATTTTCATAGAAAGATAGTCTCTCTCCAGATCTAAACATAGGGAACAGTGTTCCATCTGCGTCAAATGTGGTATTTCCCCATCCGAGTAAGAACATTGGAGATTCGGTCTTTCTGGAGAGGATCTGCTTTACATATACACCCCATTCAAGTACCTTTACATTTACCTTCAATCCTACATTATTAAGTTGTCCTGCAATGGCCTGTGCCACATCTTTATCCATAAGATATCTACCACTTGGGGAAAGAAGTGTCATTTTAAATCCATGGGGATAGCCTGCCTCTTTTAAGAGTTCTTTAGCCTTTTTTGGATCATATGGATATGGCTTTATAGATGGGTCATATCCAAAGAAGCTAGAAGGAAGAGGGGTTGCGACCCTATAACCATTTCCATTTAGTACATATTTAATGATACTATCTACATCTACTGCATAATTTAGGGCTTGACGTACCTTTTTACTCTTTAAGGGACTCTCTCTTGTCATATCCAATACAATAAATATAACCCTTGCACTTGGCGCAGCACTTACCCTTGCTCTCTTACTATTTTCTATCTCTTTAAGTTTATCAGGTGGGACATTTGTAATGATATCTACACCACCTGTAAGGAGTTCTGCTATACGAGAAGATGCTTCAGGAATAGGCCTGAAGACCAGTTTTTTAACTTTAGGTGCGCCGAGATGATAATCTTCATTTGCTACAAGTTCTATTTTCTCATCTTTATACCATTTTTTAAACTTATACGGTCCTGTTCCTACTGGATGAAGTGCTAGATAATCTGCCCCTTTCTCTTGTGTATATTTTGGGGGTATTATCATATGTGCAGTAAGTCTTGCAAGGAGTACAGGGTAAGGTTTTTTTGTTACGATATTTACTGTATATTTGTCCACTATATCAACATGGTCTATCGCGCTCAAATCAGAGATTTGCGGAGAATGATTCTTGGGATTTATTACACGTTCTATGGAAAATTTTACAGCATTTGCATCAAACTCTTCTCCATTGTGAAATTTCACACCCTTTCTTAATTTAAACTGCCATGTAGTGTCATTTAAAACCTTCCAAGATACTGCAAGATTTGGCACTATCTCTTCTTTTGGGTTTCTCGAAACAAGTGCATCATAAATATTTTCACACACGTTATAGGTAGGTGTTTCCTGCTGCATATGGGGGTCCAATGTAGTTGCATCTACACCCTGTGCAATAACTACCGTGTCTTTTGGCGCAGAAAGGCCCAGAGAAGAAAAAGTCAATAAAAGTAAAAAAATACCTAGTAAAACTAAAAAACGCTTCATACCAATCACCCCTTTTTATATTATTGTTCGGTATTGTAGCACAAGGGATAATGCTATGTCAAGATTTTAAAAGTATATATGTTATTGACAAAATGAAATTTTTAATTTAATATTAAAGAAAATAATAATGGGAGGAAAAAATGAAAATAAGGCAGCTATCTGTCTTTTTAGAAAATAAGGTAGGAGAGCTATCTAAAGTATGTAGGATATTGGCAAATAACAATATAAATATAATAGCTTCAAACCTTGCAGATACATCAGATTTTGGCATTTTTCGGATGGTAGTAAATAGACCGGAAGATGCCAAAAAATTACTTAAAGAATCAAACTTTACTGTGCTTGAAAATGATGTAATTGCACTGGATATAGAGGATAGACCTGGTGGACTTGCAGATGTCCTTGAACTCTTAGAGAAAAATAAAATAAATATAGAATACCTATATGTACTTGCAAGAAGAGAACCGGGAAAAATAACCTTTATATTTAGGTTTAAAGAGATAGATAAGGCAATTTCTCTACTTTTAGAAAATAATGTAAAGGTATACAAGAATATCGATATTATAAATGCTTCAGAATAATTAGGTAAAAAGAGTTTCTATCATATTAATAAAGAGGAGATGAAAATGGGGAAAAAAATACTTGTTGTAGATGATGACAATATTTTAAGGAAAATAGTTGTACATAACCTAAAGAAAAGTAATTTTGAAGTAGTGGAGGCTACAAATGGCAAAGAGGGTCTTGAAAAATTAAAAGAATTTGAACCTGATCTTATAATTTTAGATGCCCTAATGCCTGCAATGTCAGGCTATGATTTCCTAAAAGTAGTAAAAGGGGATAAAAATTATAAACACTTAAAGATTCTTATGTTGAGTGCAAATGCCATGGAAGATGAAAAAAAACTTGGCATAGAGCTAGGGGCAGACTATTATGAGACAAAACCCTTTGAGGTAAAAGAGTTTATAGAAAGGGTAAAAAGAATAATAAGTGATGATAAGTAGTATAGTAAAGACCCTCCTTATATCTATTGTTCCTACAGTAGAGATGAGGGGAAGTATTCCTGTAGCAATAACTATCTATAAAATGAATCCATTTATTGCAAGTATTTTAGGAATACTCGGGAGCTTTGCTCCTGCTCCTTTAATTTTATGGTTTTTACCAAAACTTTTCCCCTATCTGGAGAAGATAAATATATTAAGTAAATTTATAAAATACCTTGAGAGACGGTCTCTACAAAAGGGAAAGAAAATAGAAAAGTATGGGCTTATATTTCTTGCTATATTTGTTGCCATTCCTCTGCCTGGAAGTGGGGCATGGACAGGAACACTAATTGCACTATTTATGGGCCTACCCTATAAAGATTCACTTATTGCCATCTTTTTTGGGCTTATTTTATCTGCAGTAATAGTTACCCTTGCTACATTGGGCATACTCAATATATTTTAAAAATAGGTCCTATTCTTTTGTGAATATGGTTATATATCCCATCATATCTTCTATCGCATTTTTTAAAGACATACTCTCTTTATAGATCGTCTCTATAAATTCAGACTTTTCTTTTTCACTAAGATTGCCACCCTCTCTTAGGGTCTCTGCATATGCAAGAATAGATGCAAGTGGGGTTCTTAGGTTTCTTGATATCATAGATACTATCTCTTCTTTCAAGGATTCAAGAGGATCGCCCTCAGAGGTTTCTTTCTTCGCCTGAAGTTCCTCTAAGGCATACATATAAATCTCAAGATACCGGGCGAAAATTTTTAAAATTGGCACTTCTTCTCTTACCTCTTCTTCTGTGCTTTTTATACCAGAAAGTAGCAATATACCTATCTGGCAATCCTTCGTACCAAGAGGGAGAAAAACGGTAACCCCTTCTATATTTATACCGATTTCCTTTGCCTTATCAAAGGAGAGTATGTATGGATTAAGGTCTTCATATATATTATCTAAGTGTTCTTTCTCTAATTCAAACCCAAGCATCTCTTCTGAAGGATAGGAAAATTCCCTTTTCCAATCTTCGTCTTTTGTATAAAGGACTATTCTTCTTGCCCCAAATAACTCTTTCGCATGATTTATAATATTATCATACATCCTTTCTCTTTCCCTGAAAGGAATAAATCTTACATTGGAAAGGATCTCAAGCTTTTTATCATCCATAATCAACCACCTTACTTTTTTTATATTATATCATATTCTAAAATATTTGGAAAACAAACAAAAAGAGAAGTTCGGCTATCTCATTAGATGCACCTACAACATCACCTGTAAAACCACCTAACTTTTTAAATGCCATACCCCCTATAAACAAAAATGAAAGTATGGAAGAGATAAGATAGAAAAGCAAAAATTTAAAACTCCCTAGAAAATAGACCAGAAAGACCCCTATCATATATGCACTCAAAGTATAAAAGATAGGGATATCTCTAAACATATAACCAAGTCCTTCCTTCTTTGCCGGTCTTAAAAATCCCATTATTAAAATCTGAGAAGCCCTTCCCACTATAGGATATAAAACAAAAAGAGGTAAATAGAGTGAAAGAGTATTTTTTAAGAGGAAAAACTTAAATAGCATGTAAAATAAACCAAAAAATAGACCAAAACTTCCGATACGAGGGTCTTTCATTATCTTTAATATTTCTTCGCGCTTATGTTTTTGAGAAAACACCGCCTCAAAAAAATCTAAAAAACCATCAAAATGGAATAGATTAAAACATATATATTGCACAAAGAGAATAAAAAGAACAACTATGTCATTCGAAAAAAGAGGTGTTGCCAAGGTATATACCAGAATATTAAGAAGGCCTACCAAAAGAGCTATTATAGGAAAGAATAAAATAGTAGCCTTAAAATCTTCTTCTCTATATTCTTTAAAGCCAAATGATATTGGAAAAATAGTAAGAAAGGAAAGAGCAAGAATAAATGGCCTAAAAAGACTACTCACTTTATTCTCCACGGGATACCTGCTACCATAAAATAGACCTCATCCGATCTTTTTGCAGAAAATATATTTACCCGACCCAAAAGTTCTCTATATTTTCTGGAAAGTTCATGGATAGGTACTATCCCCATACCTACTTCGTTTGAGATTATAAAAAAAGTTACTTCAAAAGAAAGTTTCTTTATATTATCAAAAAATTCCTCTATTAAATCCAAAGGATCTTTTTTATCCAAAATTACATTCCCTGTCCATATGGTAAGGCAATCAACTACTACCACATTTACACCAGGAGTAAGTTTTTTTACAAGAGAGGGTATATAAATAGGCTCTTCCCATGTTTCAAAGGTGTCTCCTCTTTCTTCCTTATGCATCCTAATCTTCTCTCTCATCTCCTCATCAATAGGCAATCCTGTAGCTATATAAATACGTTTTTGGGGGTATTTTTTCGCCTCACTTACGGCAAAATGGGTCTTTCCTGAACGGGCACCACCAAGGACAAACTTTATCATTGGTCTTCTTTATCTTTTTCTTTCTTTCTAACCACAATCTTTACAAGTACAAGACTTATTTCATAAAGTAGGAGCATGGGAAGGGCAAGAAGTACCTGTGTAACAACATCTGGCGGTGTAAGTAAGGCAGCTAAAATGAAAATTATCAATACTATATATGGTCTATTTTTAGACATAAATTTAGGGGTAACTACCCCAAGTTTTGCAAGGAATAAGAAGAAAAGTGGCATTTCAAAAACTGTTCCAAATACCAGGATAACCCCTATAACAAACGAAACATACTTGCCTACAGAGATCATAGGGTTTACCCCAGGTAGTCCATATCCTAATAAAAATTTAAGACCAAGTGGAAGGATTATAAAAAAACCGAAAGACCCACCCAGAATAAAAAATGCAAGGGCAGAAATGATAAAAATAACGGTATATTTTCTCTCATGCCTCCTTAAGGCTATGGCAATAAAACCCCAAACCTCCCACAATATATAAGGTAGTGCAAGGAGAAATCCTGCAAAAAGAGAGACCTTAAGTCTTGTAAAGAAGGCCTCTGTAGGGCTTAAAAAGACAAGTTCCCCTACAGGTTTTTTTAAAATTTCAAAAATTTTAAGAGAAAAGGAATATGTAATAATAAAACCTATACCTATAGCCAAAAAGGCACGAATAAGTCTTGCCCGAAGCTCTGTAAGATGTTCTATTAAGGTCATTTCTCTATCTTCAAGTTCTTTCATATATCGGTTTTAATACCTCGTACAATTCTTTATATATATTATAATTGGCCTTATATAGCTCAAAATCCCCAGGTAAGATCTCTTCATCTATAAGAATCTTTCCAGAAGCGGCTTCTTCGAAAGAATCGTAAAGACCAACCCCTATACCTCCTAAAATTGCGGCACCCCATGCTGCCTGCTCTTTATTTTGCACTACAATTATCTTTTTGTCAAGTATCTGTGCTATAATTTCTCTCCAAACCTTACTTACACTCCCTCCTCCAAGGATTCTCAGTCTCTCTACCTCTACTCCGAGTTCCCCCGTAGTATCTAATATGGTTCTCAATCCAAAAGCCACGCCCTCCATTATGGCACGGATAAAGTGGGCCTTTTTATGTTTATAGGTTATACCGTAAAATATGCCTTTCGCATAAGGATTCCAATAAGGACTCCTCTCCCCCATAAGAAAAGGTAAAAATATAAGACCTTCAGAGCCAGGGGGTACCTCATTTGCCAATTCAGAGTACCGGATATAAGAATCATCTTTGTAAGAAAAGGCATCCCTAAACCACCTAAGTGATGCACCTGCCGTCTGCATCACTCCAAGAAGTACCCAGCTATCAGGAATGCCGTGTGCCCATGTCAAAACCCGGTAGGAAGGATCAGGCACGGGTTTAGGGGTAGCAAAACTCAAAACACCTGCTGTTCCAATGATTACTGCCCCTTCCCTTTTTTCCAAAAGTCCCCCTCCTATATAGGTTGCCGCATGGTCTGCACATCCATTAACAACAGGGATACCCTCTCTTAGTCCAAGGGCAAAGGAGGCATCTCTTTTGAGTTTTCCAATAATATCTGTAGATGGCCTTATCTGAGGAAACCAATCTTTATCTATCTCAAAGTAGTCTATAATTTCTTCTGCCCAGATAAGATTTTTTACATCAAATAGAAGTGTCCCACTTGCATCTGAAGGGTCAGTTACCATCTCATGGGTAAGCCAATACTTTACATAATCTTTTGCTATAAGAATCTTAGAAATCTTTTTATAAATATCTGGTTCATGAGCTTTTAACCAAAGAAGGTTTGGAAGAAGATAGGTAGTTGTAGGAAAATTTAGGGTATTTTTAAATATGAAATCTCGTCCAGGCCTTACCTCGAGCTCTTCTACTATCTTTTTGCTTCTCTGATCCATCCAAGTAATAGCCCTTCTTAATAGATTTCCTGATGTATCCAATAGGGCAGAGGTGTGCATCTGGCCATCTATTCCAATGACTGCTACATTTTCTACAAATTGAGGATAATTTGCAGAGAGAGTTTTTACGCATTCGATAAGGGAGGAAATCCAATCTTTGGGGTCTTGTTCTGCTATTTGAGGAGAAGGAGTATAGAGGGGATATTCTCTATACTCACTTCCCAATATCTTTCCATCTACATCAAATAATACAGCCTTTATACCTGTAGTTCCTATATCGATTCCTAATAGTGTATCCATAATTACAAAAGCAAGATAGACTTTTCGGTTTCAATATCAAAAATATGTACCCTTTCGGGTGGGTACGAAAAATCTATAACATCTCCACTTTTTATCTTTAGATCAGGAGATGCTATAACCTTTAAATATAAATCACCATTTTTTATAGTCAATAAACTCTTTTCTCCAATAAATTCTACAAAGTCTACCTCTGCCTTAAAGACTTTATATCCGGGTAGTGTATCAATAGGTACAATATCTTGAGGTCTTAGGCCAACTATATACTCTTTTTTACCCAATTTCTTGATCTTATCTACTCTCTCTTCATTTAGATGCAAATCAACAGAGGAACCCAATAGTCTCATATAAAGGGTATCACCTTCTTGGGTGACTATACCTTTATTTAAGTTCATAGGAGGTTCTCCAATAAAATCTGCTACAAAAAGATTGTATGGATTATTGTAAAGTTCATCACGGGTTCCCACCTGCTGAAGTTCTGCAAAATTCATAACAGCTACTCTATCTGCCAAAGATAGTGCCTCAAGCTGATCATGTGTTACATATATCATGGTAGATTTTATCTCATAATGTAGTCTCTTAATCTCTGTTCTCATCTGAAATCTAAGCTGTGCATCAGAGTGTGAAAGAGGTTCGTCTAATAAAAACACTGATGGTTCCCTTGCCAATGCCCTTGCAAGGGAGACCCTTTGTTGTTGTCCTCCTGATAGCTTAGCAGGAAACTCTGATAGTACATCACTTAACTGGAACTTTCCTGCAAGATTTTCAATTACCCTTTTTATCTCCTTCTTCGTCTTACCTCTTACCTCTAAAGGAAAAGCAATATTTTGATAAACTGTCATATGAGGATAAAGAGAGTATGTTTCAAATGCCATAGCTACATTTCTCTGGGCAGGAGAAAGGTCATTTACCCGCAAATCATCAAAATATATATCACCTTTTGTAATAGACTCAAGACCTGCTATCATCCTCAAAGTAGATGTTTTTCCACAACCTGATGGTCCCAAAAGGGCCATAAATTCTCCATCTTTTATTTCTAAATTAAGATCTCTTACAGCTTCTACCTCTTTACCACCTTTTGTTCGAGGAGCATAAGTTTTATAAACATTTTTTAATATTACCTTCGCCATTTTTTCCCCCTATCTAAGAGAACCTTATTCTTTCTCCATTCTCTGGAGAGAAGAAGTAGAATCTATCCTTAAGGAAATAAACTTTTATATCTTGTCCGTGATTATACCTTTCCTCTGGTGTAGTTAATGCAACAAGATTCAGACTACCTATCTCTACATTAAGGACACCCTCTGATCCTAATACCTGATACACATCAACCTTACCCTCAAAAACTTGAGCATCTTCCCTTGTTCCAACCTTTATAAATTGGGGTCTTACACCTAAAAGCACCTCAGGGTAAGTATTGTTCCTAAAAGCTCTTTGTGCCTCTTCGGTAATTTCAATATCTAAAGTAGGGTCATTTTTAGGCATAAGTACAATCTTTTCATCCTTTACCTTTGTTACACATTCAATAATATTTATATCTGGTTGTCCAACCTGTTTTGCCACACGAACATTAGCAGGATCCTCATATATTTCATAAGGTTTTCCTATCTGTTGAACTTCTCCTTGGTCTAACATCAAAATTCTATCTCCAAGGGATAGTGCCTCCACATAATCATGTGTTACATATACTGTAGTTACACCCTTCAATGCTTCAAGCCTATGGAATTCTTGTCTTAATTCATATCTAATCTTTGCATCAAGATGGGACAGAGGCTCATCCAGAAGATATATGTCTGGTTCACGTACCATAGTCCTTGCGAGGGCTATTCTCTGTTTTTGCCCACCACTTGCCTCTGCAGGTTTTCTATCCAATAACTGATCTATTTTTAACATCTTAGCTACCCTTTCCACCCTCTCTTTTATCTCCTTTGGAGGTATATTTCTACCGGGTGCTTTGAGTGGGCTTGCTATATTTTCAAATACAGTAATATGGGGATAAAGGGCATAACTTTCAAAAGTCATAGCTACATTTCTCTCATATGGAGGATCTTCCGAAACATCTTTATCATTTATAAATACGCTACCTTCTGTAGGCTTATAAAGACCAGCAAGTAACTTTAATGTGGTAGTTTTTCCTGCACCACTTGGGCCCAATAAAACAAAGAATTCCCCATCCCCTACTTCAAAGGAGACATCCTTTAATGCCGTTACCTTCCCAAACTTTTTGGTTACATTTTCAAATCTAATCCTGGCCATAGTCTAACCCCTTCTCTATAAATTTTATCCCTTTACAACACCAAGTGAAAGTCCTCTAATCATATATCTTCTCAATATTATGAAAAGGATAATAGGTGGAAGCATAGCAACAACTGTAAATGCCATAACCTGATTCCATAGAATCGAACTACCAGATGCAAAAGTAGGGATCACAAGAGGGAATGTCTTAACCCGTGTCCCTACCAAAACATTGGCAAATAAAAATTCATTCCATGCAAATATCCAACAGAGCATTACGACAGAAACCATCCCTGGTAAGACCAGAGGTAAGGTTACCTTAAAAAATGCCCTAAATGGCTTATAACCATCTACATATGCAGCCTCTTCCAATTCCCTAGGCACATCTCCAAAAAACATCATCATAAGCCAAACAGAAAGTGGCAAATTAAATGTAAAATACATTACAATAAGAGAAAAATATGTATCTGTAAGTCCTAAATTGTTAAAAATAAAGAAAAAAGGCAAGATAAATACTATGGGTGGGAACATCCTCACAGAAAGCATCCAAAATGATAGGTTTTCCCCTCCTGCATATTTTGGATATCTAGCAAAGGCATATCCCGCAAGTGAACCTATAAGCACCGAAAGCAGTGTTGTAGTTATAGAAATTATAAGACTATCTACTATGGATTTTCGTGCCATAGGATTACTCATTACATTTACATAAGGAGAGACTGTAAAATGTTTAGGAAAAAATGTTGGTGGTATCTTTCTTACCTCTCCAATGTGTTTAAAAGAGGTGTTTAATTGCCAATATATAGGAAAAGCTATAAATACTATATATATAAGCATAAAAATAATACCCAATGTTCTTACAAGATTAAATCTCTTCTCGGACATTCTTATCCTCCTTCACTTATGCAATCTTCTGGGATCTCATAACTTTTTTCATAAACTTTACAAAAAGCATTATTACTATAATAGACCCAAGTCCTATAATCCATGTCATAGCAGATGCCACACCCATATTAAACTGCTGTGCACCTACAAGATATGCAAGATATGATGGAAGCTCAGATGCACCTCCTGGTCCCCCTTGAGTCATAACGCTTACCTTATCTATAAATTTATAAGCATCCATAAATCTAATAATGAGAGCAATGGCAATCAATTCTTTTAACATGGGAAGGGTAATTCTTCTCAGTATTGTCCATTGAGAGGCCCCATCTACCCATGCTGCCTCATACACACTCTGTGGTAAAGATACCCTACCACTATATATAATCATAAGTGGAAGTGAAGTCCATTCCCAAATATCCGCAATGATAAGGCTTGTAAGGGCCATCTTCCTTCCAAACCAATCTACCGCAGGAAGATGTAAAAAGTTAAGTATGGTATTTACCACCCCAGAGAATGGGTCGAGCAAGAATCTCCACAAAGTTCCTACGATAGAGGGCGGAATCATCATAGGAATGATAAAAAGGACCAAAAGCAAAAGACGAAGCCTTTCGCTTTTTATAAGTTCATACAGAAGTAGTGCTACGGTGATTCCCAATATCATCTCTATCCCTACACCAAACAAGAGATAATAAAAAAGGTGAACTACACTATTTTGAAATCTATCCCAATGAACAACATAATTAAAATTTTGCCATCCTACAGGTGTAGGCTTCCCAATAATAGGGTTGTATTGATGAAAACTCATATAAAGTGACCATACTGTAGGAAATATTGTTACAGAGAATAGAACGATAAATGCAGGTAAAACCAAAAGAGCGGGTACATACCGTTTGACTAATATATCTTCACCTTTTCTTGACATAGTCTCCTCCTATATTAATAGATTATTGGGAGAAGGATAAACCTTTCTCCCAATAATCTTTATATAAACTATTTCCAATAACCTAACTTCTTAGCACCTGCAACAAAGTTTGCATATTGTTTTTTCTGGTTTTCAAGGCCATACTTTTGTACAATCTTTACCCATTCATCTGCTGTCTTTTCAAGTGCCTGCTTTGCTGTTAGCTGACCAGAGATAAATTTGGAGAAGTTAATACTCATGCTCTGTGCATATTCTACTGCACCTGACCAGTTGAATTGTGGGTAACCTACCTGTACATTGGCATATCCTGCTTTTAGATGGTTCTCTGCTGTAGAGAGTTTGTGGAAAATACCACTATTTGTTGGCCAGAGGTCAGATGTACCCCTTAATGGGTCAGGAAGTAGATACTGTTCAGGTGATACATAGTGCATCTTCATGTATGGGTCAGAACCAGAGTACTCATCTGCAACATAGTAAGTACTATAATCCTGATGAGAAAGACGATAAATAAAGTAAAATGCTGCCTCTTTTCTTTCAGGTGGTAAGTTTTTAGGAATACTTGCAATTCTATTGTAAAGGGTCATAGCCCTATGAACAACCTTATCTCCTATCTTCCACCCAGGTACAAGTGCACTTGCCTGGTCATCTGCAATTTCCGGTTTTGCCTGAGCAGTAAACTCTGTAAGGTCAATCCACCATACTGCCATTACAACTCTACCACTTTGCCAGTAGTTAATAGTTTCATCTATACCCATTGTTTCATGTCCTGGAGGTGCAAACTGGTTAATCTCCTTAAAGAGCTCAAGTGCCTCAACAGCATCATCATTTACAATTGCTGGATTCATATTCTCATCAAAGTAGTTTACTCCCTTTGATGCGATCATATCATAATAGAATCCCCATCCAAACAGTGGATTATTAACAACCCACTCAACACCATATATTCCTTTATCTTTTAGTTCTTCTGTAAAGAATTGTGCAACATCTCTGTATTCATACCATGTTTCAGGTGGCTTAAGCTCCCTTTTAAATCTCTTTTCAAATTTCTTTTTAAGCTCTGGATCATTAAAGAATGATGGACGATAGTGCAAGAGATGGATATCTCCATCAAGCATTACGCCATATACCTTTCCATCCCATTTCATATAGAACTCACGATATGCGGGCATTACTTGGTCAAGATATTCCTCTGTCCCTTGATATTTCTCCAAATATGGGTCTAATGGCTCAAGTGCACCCATGGATACAAAACTACCTAAAAACATTGGAGAATACTGAATCCAATCCCATTTTGGTTTTTTAGACATAAGTTGTGGAACAATCTTAGAGAAACCCTCACCAATTTTGAAGTATTCTACTGTATCCTTTCCTACACTTACACCGGCCTCTTTCTCAATATGTGGAGATACATAAAGCGGTGCATATAACCAGTTGGTATCCTGAACATAGTTGAGTTTCATGCCACCAAAGTGATTGGGATCACCGATAGGTACCTTAATTCTGTCCTTTGCAAATACCCGAGCAACAGGACCTAATGCACTACTTGCAGCCAAAGCTGCACCTGCGGCGCCAGAATACTTTAGAAATTCGCGCCTTGTAAGCTTTTTCTTTAACATACAGATACCCCCTTATTTTGGGCTTTTAGCCCTTTTTATTATAGGCATTTTCTCCCTATATCGGGATAGAGGAATTCAAATTAATTAAAAAGACCTGAACAAATGTTCCACCATATTTTGAATGTTCTATTTTATTATACCACAAATCTCCCTAAATTCTACAATACAAAAGAAATTTTTTTAACTTTTTATAAAAAATCCCTTAAACAGGAAAAATTGCCTCGATCTTTTTGTCATCTTTAAACTTCTTCTGGATCATATCCATGGTAGGAGTACCTTTTTCTATAACCACAAAATAGGTTACAGATGGAGTAATTGGAAATGGTGCAGTATGCCAAATCCCCTTATCCAGTATTAAGATATCCTTTCCGTTCCAGAAAAAAAGCTCAACATCTTCAGCCAATGGTACATCTTCTTTATCTTCAGAATTTTTAGGTTTAGCTATACCAATTATACTTGGATTTCCATCATATGGGATAAGTACCTCATAAGTATTTAAATGTCTCTCCATCCAATCAAAGGTAAAAGGCCTCTTTGGAAACTCATATATACGAATATCCCCTGCATCAAATTTTATATCTGAAACAGTCGTCCAACATTTATAAATTTCGTTTTCTTCTGCTGGTGTCCACCCTGTTTGAGGTCCTGCTACCCACCCATACTTTTCAAAATCAGATACAGTAACATCCTTAATTGGAACCCTCACTATCTCTGACATAGTCTCATCCTCCTTATCAGTCAAAATTCTTCATAAAATCCTCCACATTTTCCCTTTTAAAAACTGACCTTGCACCTATTTTTGTACAAACAAGAGAGGCTGTAGCATTGGCAAATTTTCCTATTTTCTCCAAATCCCAATTATTCAATATTCCATATATAAATGCACCATGGAAGGCATCCCCTGCCCCTGTTGTATCCTTTACATCTACAGGATATGAGGGGATCTTTATGATCTTCTCTCTGTTACCCAATATACATCCTTCCCCTCCCAATGTAATCCCTGCTACTTCAGGCCCCATATCTAAAAGGGCTTTTACAATTTCATAGGGATCCTCTTTTCCTGTAAGGGTTCGTGCCGTAGCCTTAGAAGGAATGGTGGCATAGGACAAACCTATAAGTTCTCTTAACTCTTCTTCTCGTCCAAGGCCTGAAACAGAAAGAGAAAGGGGATCCACATCGATATCAAATACAAACTTTGCACCTTTATCTATTGCAATCCTTGCAGCTTTAAGGATTATATTTAGAGGAATCAGTGTGGCCTCTGATGAGAAGATCTTCACCCCTTCTATATATTTTGAAAAGCGTGTTTCAAGATCTTGAATTCCAAGCTCCACAATAGTGTTTGGAAACATTACTATTGCCCTATTCCCATCGGGGTCTACCTGAATCCATGTAAACATGGAATTTTTACCCTTCTCTACTATTATCCCCTCTGTATCTATAGCATGTTCCTTAAAATCATCTATCAAGATCTTTCCTGTCTCATCATCTCCTAGCTTTCCAAACCACCCTACCTTTGCACCCAATAGGGCAAGCTGTGTGAGTGTATTTCCTGCAACCCCTCCAAGGTGAACCTGATAGTCATTTGCCCCTACCTTCTCTTCTGCTTCTGCAACCTTTGGAACAAGGGCCACATAATCAACAGCCAAAGTTCCTATAGCCACAACATCTAACATCTTTCACCTCCCTTTCTTTTTTATACTATTGTAACAAATAGATGGAAAAAGTCAATAAATAAAAGTGTAATATTCAAGTTCATATAGTTTTTTCTAAGAAAATAGGTCATTTAAAAAGTAAAAGATCTTACAATTTTTATAATTAATCATAACAGTACTTGACAAAAATAATAATAAATTTTATTCTAAATTTAAGCTATCTTATCAAAAATAAAAAGGAGGGGGTTATATGATAGAAGGAAAAAAGATAGAGATAGGAAGCACTTTAACATACGGACAAGTAGGAGGTGGAGAGGGCTCTTTTATAGGACCTGTCCACAGGGCAGCAATAGCCCTGAATGGAGGGGTAAAAATTGTGGCTGGAAGCTTTTCACGACACTACGATGTTAGTTTAAAGACAGCCAAAAACTTGGGTATATCAGAAGATCGGGTATACAAAGATTTTGAAGAGATGGCTGAGAAAGAGGCAGAAAGGGAAGACAAGTTAGACTTTGTTCTTATAACAACTCCAAATCACCTACACTACAAAGCTGCAAAGACCTTTTTAGAAAAAGGTTTCAATATAGTATGTGACAAACCACTATGTTTTACTGTAGATGAGGCTACTGAACTTGTAGAGCTTGCCAGAGAAAAAAATGTAGAGTTCATGGTTACATATACATATACAGGTTATCCTATGGTAAGGGAGGCAAAGAGACTTATCTCTTCTGGAGCATTAGGAAATATAAGAATTGTTATGGCAGAATACCCCCAAGATTGGCTCTCTGACCCGATAGAAAGGGAAGGTCAAAAACAGGCCGAATGGAGGACAAACCCTAAGTATACAGGCATATCTTGTTGTGTAGGTGATATAGGGACACATATAGAAAATCTTGTCCACTTTGGTACAGGACTTGAAATAAAAGAACTTGCTGCAAGGCTTGAAACCTTTGTAGAAGGAAGACCATTAGATGATAATGCATATATTCTCCTAAAATATGAATCTGGGGCAAGTGGCAATTATTGGTCTTCTCAGGTGGCTGTAGGACGTGCAAATAGCTTAAAAATAAGGGTATTTGGCACAGAAGGGTCTATAGAATGGGAACAAGAAAACCCAGAAGTTTTAAAATTCACAAAAAAAGGTGAACCTACCCAATACCTTTCTAAAGGTGGAAATTACCTATCAGGTGCAGCCCAATCTGCTACAAGACTTCCTGGGGGACACCCTGAGGGATATTTTGAGGCACTCTCCAACCTTTATAAATTTTATGTAAATCGTTTAATTTCTAAAAAGAGAGGAGGAAAGGCAAATCCTTATGAGGTCTTTCCAGATGTAGTAGATGGCGCAAGAGGTGTAAAGTTTATCCATGATTGTGTAAAAAGTAGTAAAGAAGGAACTCGTTGGGTAGATGCTACCTTTAAAATTTAAAAAATCGGATAAAATTTAACTAATAAAATAAAACTGTGTTAAAATATTTATATGAAAAAAGAGGCCTATTATAAATATAGTAAATATCTGAAAGAAAAATATGGCGTAAGGGTACATAGGATAAGCATAGATGCAGGGCTTACCTGCCCCAATAGGGATGGGACTTTAAGTAAATACGGCTGTATCTATTGTGATCAAAGAGGGTCTGGCAGTGGTGCATTTACCCTAAGGAATCTCTCTATAGAAGAACAGGTAAAAAATGGTATAGAATTTGCAAAAAAGAGATTTGGAGCAAAGAAGTTCTTCATATATTTTCAATCATTTACAAATACATATGCCCCACTTGAAAGATTAAAAAAACTTTATGAGAGAGCCCTATTTATATCTGAATATAAAAAGGAAATTGTAGGATTAATAATAGGGACTCGACCTGACTGTGTACCTGATGATGTGCTTGACCTTATCGCATCTTACAAGAGTAAAGGGTTGGAGGTTTGGATAGAGTATGGGGTACAATCTATACATTATCGTACACTGAAAAAGATAAATAGAGGTCATGGTTTATGGGAGATATTTGATGCCATAAAAAGGACAGGAAAGAGGGGAATAAATATTGCAGTCCATACTATAATAGGCCTTCCTGGAGAGAACCGAGGTGAGATCATGGAGACAGCAAAGGTACTATCTACTTGCAATATTCAAGGTATAAAGATTCATCCACTATATATTGTAAAAGATACACATATGGCAAAAATGTATAAAATGGGGAAATATTCCCCTTTAGAATTAGAAGAATACATAGAACTTGTAAGTGAATATATTACATATCTAAGGAATGACATAATCATACAACGGATAACAGGGGATGCAAAAAGAGAAGAACTCATAGCACCTCTTTGGATATTAAAAAAGACAGAAGTACTCAATAAGATAGAAAGATATATGATAGAGCACAACCTATATCAGGGAAAAAATTGGCCACCCACAAGACCCCTTTAATCATCTTTACTCTATACTTTTACCTTTAATCTTAATAACTTCTTATTTACATATCTTAAAAATTTAAGAAGCTCCGGATTTTTAGCCCTTCCTCTGTTTTTCTTCCCATAAAATAGATAATCAAGGTAAAGACCAATTCTTTGAGTAATAGGATTTCTTGATATATAAAATCTATACAAATTATGAATAAGATTGTAAGGTTTGGTATATGGACACTCCCTCATACATATGCCACAATCTGTACCGTATGTTTTCCATGCTATGAAACACTTCTCTTGGTCTGAGGTCCACCTCTTTACCCCACGAGAAAGGGTCTTTTCCCCATGATTTATTGCCTGTAGGGGACAACTATCTGCACACTTTGTGCAGATACTACAAAATTCATCAATGTGATAATCCCTCTTCTTGGTAGGAGAAAGGATAAGATCAGTAGTTACAACAGCTATCCTTACACCAGGACCATATTTACCATGGATAAAATAGCCAAACCTCCCTACATCTCCAAGACCCGTATCCCATGCCACAGCTACACAAGATAATTGATAGTTGGCATCTACATGGGGTAGGGCATCATACCCAAGGCCTCGTATAAACTCAGAAATAACATATGCAATCTTGGCAGCTTCCAAATATTGTCTTGAAGATTCAAAAACTATAGGCAAAGAAGGGGCTTCATTTATCATATCTAAAGATTTTTTTACAAATATAGCGATAGCATACTTATGCCTATCAAGTAGGTCTACTCTATCTCCCCATGTATCAGGCTGTCTTCCCCTATAACTATAAAGATGATAACTTCTAAGTTCTGTAATTCCTACATCTATAGCCCCATACAACATAGCTATGTTTTTTATTATCTCTGTAATCTCTCCTGGGTCTATACTCTCTTTTTCATCCTTCCATGGCTTACCTTCTAATATAGATGGGGCCGTTTTGGCAATTACAGTAAATGCAGCATCTGGTATAAGAGAATAAATTGGATCATAAAATTTACTACCAGGCTGCCCCAATTCGGGTAGTTTATGAGCAATTTTATCTCTCTGTTTCCGATCTGGATACATGGTGTAGTATTTTTTATAAAGGTGGGGATAATCTTTTATCATATTTCTACTTAGCATATGGTCTCTCTCATCAAATTGGGTTATCTTTTCTCGATCTATAGGGTCCTTTTTTGAGGGAAACCAATAAACTATTGACATAAGAATAGGGATAGAAAAAAGTGTTATAAATACTAAATTCAATACATACACAACACCTATATTGTTAAAACGATAAAAAAGCAGAAACATTACTAAGAGAGTAACTATCAAGACAAAAGATATATACCTTGGGCGTAATCTTCTTTCCCAAAAAGAACTTACAAAAAGTGCCCCTAACAGAAATATAAGAAAAGAGAAAAGTACTATATTTATAAGATTTAAAAAACTTATATTCAAGATTAGAGCCCCTTCTTTTTTCTCTTGGTTTCAAGGTAGATCAAAAGTACATCTATATCAGATGGAGTAACACCTGATATACGGGATGCCTGGCCTAAAGATATGGGTCGGATCTTTGACAGTTTTTCAATTGCCTCTTTTTTAAGTCCCTTTATCTCTTCATAGTTTATATCATCTGGGATCTTCTTATCTTCCATCCTTCTAAACTGCTCTACTTGGGACTTTTGTCTATTTATGTAACCCTCATATTTTACTTCTATCTCTACCTGATAGCCAATATCTTCAGGGGTCTCTTTTATATTTTCATCTATTTCAAAAAGGTCTTTATACTTTATTTCTGGGCGTTTTAATAGCTTATCTAAGGTTGTAGGGTTTTGTATAGGGGATGAACCATGTGCCCTTAACCATTCATTTACCTTATTTGTAGGCGGTATCTTTGTATTTTTCAGTCTCTCTATCTCTCTCTTTATAGCTTTTTCTTTAATAAGCACTCTTTCGTAACGATCTTTTGAGATAAGGCCTACCTTATAGCCGTACTTCGTAAGCCGTAGATCTGCATTATCAAACCTTAATAGTAATCTATATTCTGCCCGGGATGTAAAAAGCCTGTATGGCTCCTTTGTCCCTTTTGTTACAAGGTCATCAATCAAAACCGCAATATATGCCTCATCCCTTGATAGGATAAGGGGTTTTTCCCCTCGTAAATACTGGGCCGCATTTATCCCCGCAATAAGCCCTTGAGCTGCCGCCTCTTCATATCCTGAGGTACCGTTTATCTGACCTGCAAAAAAAAGTCCCTCTATCTGTTTTGACTCAAGGGATGGCTTAAGCTGAGTAGGATAGATAAAATCATACTCTATTGCATAACCGGGTCTCATAATCTCTACATGTTCAAGACCGGGAATAGTCCGTATCATCTCCACTTGTACATCTATAGGTAAAGATGTGGAGAAATTTTGTACATAATACTCATTGGTCCTTCTTCCTTCAGGCTCTAGGAAAATGCTATGTGACTCTCTATCTGGAAACTTCACTACCCTATCTTCTATAGATGGGCAATACCTTGGACCAATCCCCTCAATTACCCCTGTAAAAAGGGGGGATCTATCAAGATTTAATCTTATAATCTCATGTGTCTTAGGTTGTGTACGGGTATGATAACAGTGATAACCCGAATACACCTTTGGCTCTGATTCATAAGAAAAGGCAAGGGGTATATCTGCACTATCTTGACGCTCTAAAGAAGAAAAATCAATAGTCCTTGCATCTACCCTTGGTGTCGTTCCCGTCTTTAATCTCCCCACCTCAAACCCCAATCTCTTTAGGGAATCTGTAAGTTTGAGTGCAGGTCGTTCTCCCAATGGGCCACTGGGAAAGTTTACAAGACCTATGTGGACAACGCCTCCCAAAAATGTTCCTGTTGATACAATTACTGTTTTGGTCTTTACCGCAATCCCTGTATCAATAACAACACCTACCACCTTTCCATTCTCTACCAGGATCTCTTCCACTATCCCTTGCTTTAGGTCAAGATTGGGTTGATTTTCCATTACCTTTTTCATCTCAAGATGATACTCTTTTTTATCTGCCTGAGCCCTTAATGCCTGAACAGCAGGTCCTTTACTCTCATTTAAGACTCTTATATGTATAGTAGTTTTATCTATATTTTTAGCCATTTCCCCACCAAGTGCGTCTATTTCACGCACGAGATGTCCCTTGGCAGGTCCACCGATAGATGGGTTACATGCCATAAGTGATATGTTGTCAAGATATACACTAAGTGCAAGGGTCTTATATCCAAGCCGAGCTGTGGCCAAGGCTGCCTCCGTTCCTGCATGGCCTGCACCTACCACCACAACATCATACTCTTTGTCATAAAAATACATATACCTATCTCTCCCTCTATAGTTTTAAATAATCAGCACCTACAATTATTGTTATATCTATATCATCTCTTTCTCTGTTTTTAATAAGGGTCGTTCCAAATATTTCTCCAATCTTTTTGGCATAATCCTCAAAACCCTTTCTATAAAGGATCTCTGTCTTTTTGTATGTAAAACTCTCTGCATTACCTATCTTTACTATATTTGTAATGCCTTGTTCTCTTAACTTTTTGCTTACCTTTGCCGCCATACCTGGTGCACCATTACCATTTAAGATTTCAATTCTTACATTTTTCCAATCAAGTTTCTTTTCTTTATTTTTTATATTGTTTGGTTTAGATTTTTCTCCCTCTTTGGGTAAAAAGTATTCGTTTATTATCTCTTTTGTCTTTTCCATATCTGCAATCCAATAGCTTATACCCTTTATATATTTAGGTTTACCAGGTAACATCAAAAATTTAATATCTTCTCTCTTTATCCCATTTAACATATTCACAATTGGAAGTGCCTCTTTAAGACCCAAATTCGTATCAAGTGCATCAAAGATATCCTTTATAATAGAAGGGTTTTTTAGTATATTACCACTTTTCATAAGCTTTTGGGCAAGGGCATTTAAAAACTTCTGCTGTCTCTTTATACGCCCAATATCTCCTAATTTATCATGTCTAAATCTCACATATTGTATTGCCTTTTTCCCATCTAAAACCTGTTTTCCTGGTTTTAAATCAATATAGAGATGCCCTGCCTTATCTACATAATACATCCTCTTTTCAACATTTATCTCTATCCCCCCAATTTTATCTATAACCTTTTCAAAACCCTGATAATCTGTCTTTACATAGTAATTTATATCTATACCCATAAAATCCTCAATAGTCTTTTTCAAAAGTTCTATACCACCATATGCATATGCATGATTTATCTTTGTATATCCCTTGCCTGGTACATTAACCCTTGTATCCCTTGGTATAGATAAAAGTGCAACTTTTTTATCTGGGGATATACCTACAACAATTATCGTATCAGAACGAGAGCTATGATCTACACTATCAACACCCAAAAAGAGGATATTTATATGTTTTGGTTTCTCAAAAAAATGAGAATATGTAACCCCTAAAATAAGTTTAAACATAGGAAAGATAGCTATTAGTATTGTAAGGATAAGGGCAATAACAAAGATCTTCAAAAATGGAATCTCTACCTTTTTAGCTCTTGTCTTACCATCTTCAGCCAGATAATCTTTATAATCAATTTTTCCCATAGTAAACCTCTTTTATAAGTAAATTTCTCGCAAAAAATGTTGCAGGATGTATCAATATCTTCTCATCTATCAAATACCTAAAAGTAACATCTATAGCAAGGATAACAGCCCTATCAAGGTCATCTTTGGCCTCTTTCCTTATCTTCTCCGCCTCATCGAACTTTCTCCCAGGTTCCCCCAGATCAGAGACATATACTATTTTATCAAGAAGTGTTGGATTTTCATTCAAAACAGTATGAGAGGAGATAGCTTGTAAAATCTCACTATCGTTAATGCCAAACTCTCTCTCTGCTATACATGCACCTACCGGTGCATGCAAAAGGACAGGATGAAAATCCTCTATCTCCCCTATTTTTACATTACAGGATATAGCATATTCTCTCAATCTCTCTATACTTAAATCCCTTGCACAATCATGTAAAAGTCCTGCAATATACGCCTTATCTGGGTCGTAGTTATACAGTTTGGCCAAGGTTTTAGAAAGCTCTGAGACACCTATAGAATGTGTATATCTTTTATATGTAAGCATTCCCTTTAGTTTTTCTTTAATCTCTGTAAAGTCCATTTTTAAATATATAATCCTCTACTGCCTCTGGTAAGAGATATTTTATGCTTCTGTTTTCTACTACTCTCTTTCTTATATCTGTTGAAGATATGGAAAGTGCCGGAACTTCAATAAGTTCTATATATTTACTGAATCTTGTATCTATCTTCTCTATCGGATACCCGGGTCTTGTAGCTGCAACAAATCTACACATCTTTACCAAATCCTCTGCCCTGTACCATTTGTCCATCTCTAAAAAGGCATCTGCCCCTGTTATGAAGAAAAGCTCTGTATCTTCACCAAAGATACCCCTAAATTGGGTTATAGTATCTATAGCAAAAGATGGGCCTTTTCTATCTATCTCAATGCGAGATACAGAAAAAAATAGATTTGTAACTGTTGCAAGCACTGTCATAAGATATCTGTGTTCTGCCCATGTAATCTTTCTATTTATCTTATGGGGAGGACTTCCTGATGGGACAAATATCACATCTGTAAGTCCAAACTCTACCCTTACCTCCTCTGCGGTAACAAGGTGTCCATAGTGAATTGGGTCAAATGTTCCACCCATTATACCTATACGTCTTTTCATATCTCTAATATAAATCTCTTTTCTATATTTTTAAGTTCCTCTCTGTATGAGTCAAAACCAGGTCTCCCCATAAGTCCATAGGTAGCCCTTTTACCCTCTTCTACACCTGGTTGATCAAAGGCATTTATATTGAAAAGCTCACCCATTATTGCAATCTGCATCTCAAATATCTGATACAGGGCCCCTAGATTAAAAGGAGAAACCTTGTCAAGGGATATGGTAAGATTTGGTCTTTTATTTTTTGTAAGTGCATACTCTGTAGCTAATTGTTCATAGTTTATAAGTTCTTCCTGTGAGTGTCCTCCAAGGTAAGAAAAGGCCTCTATATCTGGATAAATATTGGGAAGCTCTGCCTTTTTAGAAAACTCCTCAACCCTTATAAATGTAACAAATTTATCAAAAGGCCCTTCCACATACAACTGGACCTGGGAGTGTTGATCTGTAGTTCCCCTTGCAGAAACAGGGGTTATCCCTACAAATACCTCCTTTTTATCTCTGGCATATTTTTTCCCAATGCTTTCTGCAAGAAGCTGTCTGTACCAAAAAGAGATCTCATACAGCCTATCAGAATAGGGCATAAGTACTGATATATTTTTCTTTTTCTTTTCAAATAATAGATAATAGATAACTGCCAAAATAAATGCTGGATTTTTTTCAAATTCAGGATTCTCAATTATCTCCTCTGCATAAGCTGCACCCTTTAGCAACTCTTCTATATCTATTCCTGAAAACCTTGCAGAAAGTAGGCCAACCGCAGAAAGCACAGAAAATCTCCCACCCACATCGTATGGGATGGTAAAGGTCTCAAAACCCTCTCTTTTTGCAACCTCCCAGAGGGCGCCCTTGTCTTTGGAAGTTGTAGCCACAAAATGCTCCTTGTAATTTTTACACATCTTCTTTACCTTATCCAAAAAGTAAAGAAAATTTGCAATAGTCTCTGCTGTAGAGCCCGATTTTGTAATTACATTAAATATAGTATTACACGGATCTAAAATATCCAAAAGTGACTCTGTAGTATCTGGGTCTACATTGTCAAGGATAAAAATTTTGGGATACCCCCCTCTTTCCTCTTTTGACAAAAGATTGTAAAAGGGGTGATTTAGTGCCTTATGAAGAGAGATATTTCCGAGTGCAGAACCACCTATTCCTAAAACTACAAAATTATCTATTTTTTCTTTCCTTTCCTCAACAAATCTATTAATCTTATCTACAAGTTCACTATTATAGGGCAATCTCATAAATCCGGGAGAACTCTTTTTTATGTTTTCTATAATCTCTAAAGCCCTATTAGAGAAGGCATCTATCTCTGATAGAGAAAGCCCCTCTTCTCCTACATTTTCACTCAAAACATTGTCATAATATATCCTTATACTCATGGCCTCTCCTCCTGCTTTTTAAGTACACCATCTTTATAAATAAAGGACAATTCTTTGTTATCATAATACCAGATCTCTTCTCTTTTCCCATCTTCATATAGCACCTCTACTCTATCTGGTGCCCCCAGTGGCTCAAGATTATTGGCACGAAAGAGGGCATTATAGGGTTCAACTATTGCATCTTCCATCTTTGCCTTAAACTTTTCTGCAAGGTCTTTTCTATCTATTACTTTGTATATCTTTATAAGCCTTTTGTATGAAAACCAATACTCAAGGGGGTGAGAAAAGGTATATTTGTGCTTTCCTTCCTCATAATCTATAACCTTTTTAAAAGAAGATATAGCATATCCATAAAACTGATACGAAAAATTGTAAGAGAGCCTCTCATATACCTGGCCTATTATAAAATTGGCAGTAATTGAGGAAGGATAGTCCCTTAAGTATCTTTTAAGGGATGCAAATCCGATAAGCAGTGTCTTATTAGGCAAGTTAGTGGATATAAAATTTTCCTCATTCACTTTAAGTAGATTCTTTGCATAATTAAAATAACCTTCGGGATCTTTAAAACTCTTCGGAATGAGATAGTAGTAATAACTTACCAATTTTAAAAATGCCCCTTTGTGAGACTCTTTTATCCTAAGTGCAGAAATCCATGCATCCATTGCGTTATTATATTGTTTGAGCTCAAAATAGCACTTCCCTATCCAATAAAAGGCATCTGCATTTTTTGGATCCAACTCAAGGGCCTTTTTATAAGCCCCTATGGCTTCTTTATAATTTTTCTGAGAAAAGTAAGTATATCCAAGTTTGTAATAAGTCTTTGCATCTTCTCCATAAGAAAGAGAAGATAAGACAAAAACCAAGAGCAATAAAACCGCAATAAGTATAGTATAGTTTCTCTTCATCACTTATCTCCCTTCTCATTAAGCTGCATCACATAATTTATCTTTAGGTCATCTATTAATTTTTCTATATCTCTAATCTCTTTATCCTCTAATTTATCTTTTATCTTTTCAAATAGTACATCAATGGTATCAATGGCAAGTTTAGCCTCATCCATATCTTTATGAATCTTTCCTGTAATTTTATTTGCAATAAGTCCCATATATTCCCATCCAGTCTCTGAAAGTATCCCTATAAAACTTAAAATTATCTCCTTTACAGAAACGGGAAGTTTCTCCTTTTCATCCATAACTTTCCACCTCACTTAAAAAAGAGTTTATAAACATAGGGCCACAAAATCAAAAGACCTATTATAGCCGAAAACATAGAAAATACAAAAACTGCACCTGCCTGAATATCTTTTACATGTTTTATATCTTTACTATATTCTTGACTTATCATATCTAAAAGAATTTCAATGGATGTATTTAAAAGCTCAGACACCAAAACCAAAGAAATTAAGATAAGGAGTATCGCAAAATCTACCTTAGAAATATGTAAAAAAAGGGAAAAGCCAACTACCAATCCCCCTATTACAAGGTGAATTTTCATATTTCTTTGGGTTTTAATGGTAAAGAATATTCCCTCTATCGCATAATGAAAACTCTCCAAAATGGAGTTACTCTTTATAGGGCTATCTTTTTCCAGAGGTTATACGCACCTCCTTTTCTACCCAATCTCCTATTACCATATCCATATCAAATACTCGCTTTGCCTTTTTTGTCTCTATATTTGCAAAAAACTCCTCTAAACTAATACCACCCTTTTCTTCTTTTGCCTTTTTTGCAGCCTTGGCAAAGGTTTCAGAGTAAAGTTCCACTACAATAGAGTTGTTCTTTTCCCTATTTGTGAGGTCTTCTATAAAATCCTGAAGGTTATTTATCTCTTTTTTCTCTGCATCTATATTCTCAGGAAGTACCACATCTCCTCCCCTTACAAGGAGATAGGCCGTACCATAAGGAAAGTCATCTGGAATCCTTATAGAGACATGCTCTGTAAATATAGGTCTTCTATACGGTTTTATCTTTACCTCTGCCTTTATAAGTTCCCCTGGTTTATAGTTATCCCTATCAAGTGTTACCTCTTTTATATAACCTACATTTTTTTTCTTTGTAATCCCTATGTTTACCTTTACCTCATCAAAATCTAATTTTTCAAATGGATTATCTTCAAGATCAAATATTAAATCCCTCAAAGATCTAAGGGATTCTGCCGCAATATCTTCTGAAGAGAAAAACATATTATCTATCTTTGCTATGGGGACACCACCTCTATTAAAAGAGACAGTAATACTTGATGTACCCCTTCCTACCCTATTTATAGACTTATCTATACCCTCCAATACAGATACAAGAAGTACAATGGGAAATAGGTCTTCATCTTGAACAGATTTTACTCGGAAAAAGTGAGTTTTCTTATAATCTTTATCCTCTACCTTTACAATTATAGAAATAACCTTTGGATATTTTCCTATAAATCCCCCTACCCCCTGTCCCCTATCTTGGGTAACCTTTCCTATAGGCCTAATAGGGGCCCCAAGCTTAAATGGCATCTCTGTATTAGGGACTACCCCAAATATATAGGCAGAGGACAATAAAAAATCCACATCCCCTTTTCTAAATATCGGATGACCAAAGGCCAAGAAAAAATCTTTATCCCTATATGTAAGTGTACCTATTGCAGATATATTTAGATCCCCTGTAGAAAGACCTACAGAGACTGCACTACCTGGTTCTAACAAAAGGTGTTTAGAAAGCTTAGCATTTACTATTCCAGTATGAATCGTTTTTATACCAAATTTAGAAAATGTCTTATTTAGGTATTCATACCCTCTCTCCCCCACACCAGAGACAGAAAGATAGGATGCAGTGTTTACCAAGTTTTTAAAGGCAAAAAAATCCCTCTTTATTTTTAACATATTTCCAATGGGGACTACCAATCCATAGGGACCTTTGGTATATTTCCATCCATATGCCAAGGCCCCTGCCAATTTTCCATCAAAATATATAGGACTTCCACTCATTCCTGCTACAATAGATCCATAATCGGAAAATCTCTTATCCAAAAGTTTTACAAATATGAGGCTCTCCCCATTATCCTCTTCAACAACATCTATAACCTTTACCCTAAAATTTTCTATTTTAGTCCCTTGAAAAACTGTTTTTCCTATACCTTCCATCCCTGGACGGATAGAAGAGACAGATATAATTTCAAGGGCATAGGCATGTATGGAAAAACATATTACCAGTAATACAAAGAATATAGTAATGTAGATACTCTTTTTCATCTGCTTAATGTTATAAGCCCCCTCCCCTGTCTTAATACTTGTATATAGTCTAATACCTTTCCCGTCCCTATGGCAACACATGAAAGGGGATTTTCTGCAACTGTTACCGGTGTTTCTGTGGCATCTGCTATAAGTCTATCTATTTTTCTCAAAAGAGCCCCTCCACCTGTAAGGACTATTCCACGATCTGCAATATCGGAAGAAAGTTCAGGTGGAGAACTTTCAAGTACCCTTTTTACCCCTTCTATAATCTCCTTTAGGGAATCTTTAAGTGCTTCATATACCTCTTTTGAACTAATAGTTATCCCCTTTGGAAGACCTGATACAAGGTCCCTTCCCCTTACCTCTGTTACTTTGTTTTCTTCCTCTGTCTCAGGAGGTAAGGCCATACCTATCTCTATCTTAATCCTCTCTGCCGTAGTCTCTCCTATTATAAGACTATACTTATTCTTTATGTAACGAATTATATCCTCATCAAATTTATTTCCCGCAACACGGATAGAATTATTTACCACAATACCCCCAAGGGAGATGATGGCTATATCTGTGGTTCCCCCTCCTATATCTACAACCATATTCCCATTAGGTTCACCCACATCTATTCCTGCACCTAATGCGGCAGCCATGGGCTCCTCTACCAGGAAGGCCTCCTTTGCGCCTGCCTGAAGAGATGCCTCAATAACGGCTCTTTTTTCCACCTCTGTCCCCCCTGAAGGGATACCTACTATCACCCTCGGTTTTGAGAACCTTCTCCTTCCCCAAACCTTTCTTATAAAATATTCAAGCATCTTTTCTGTAGTATAATAATCAGCTATTACACCATCCCTCATTGGCCTTTTTGTTATTATATTTCCAGGGGTTTTTCCTACCATCCTTCTTGCCTCTTCTCCTATGGCAAGTACCTTATTTGTCTCTTTATTTATAGCAACTACAGATGGTTCTTTTAATACAATCCCTTTACCCCTTACAAAGATATACACATTTACAGTTCCAAGGTCTATTCCTATATGTCTATCCTTTAGCATTTTTAAACCTCTTCTTCCTCCATAGTTTTTACCCTCTCCACAGATGCACCAAGTGCATTTAACTTTTTCTCTATGCCCTCATAACCTCTATCTATATGATATACACCACTTACCCGTGTTAGACCATCAGACACAAGTCCTGCTATAACCAAAGATGCCCCTGCCCTTAGATCATGTGCTGTTACCTCTGCACCACTTAGTTTCTTCACACCCTTTACTATGGCACTATGTCCCTCTATCCTTATATCTGCACCCATCCTCTTTAGTTCCCCTACATGTGTAAATCTATTTTCAAATATATTTTCTGTAACAATACTTATACCATTTGCCACAGAGAGTAAAGACATCATCTGGGCCTGCATATCTGTAGGAAAGCCAGGGTATGGCATGGTTTTTATATCAACTGCTGAAATATTTTCTGCACCCATTACACGGATACTATTTTCATACTCTTCTACCTTTATTCCCATATTTCTTAGTTTTACAATGACAGCATGTAAAAATTCTGGGTTTATATCATCAAGAAGGACATCCCCTTTTGTAATCGCCCCTGCTATCATAAAAGTACCAGCCTCAATCCTATCAGGGATTACCCTATGAAAATTCACACCCCTTAGACTCTTTACCCCTTTTATCCTTATAAGGTCTGTACCTACCCCCTCTATATTGGCACCCATCTTTTGTAAGAAATTTCCTAAATCTACAACTTCAGGTTCCCTGGCTGCATTTTCTATTATAGTCTCTCCCTCTGCAAGTACAGAAGCAGTCATTATATTCTCTGTTGCACCCACACTGGGTAGGTCAAGATATATATAATTTCCCTTAAACCTTTGTACCTCTGCATAGATATAACCTTTATCAAAATTTACCTCTGCCCCAAGCATTTTAAAGCCTGAAAGGTGAAGATCTACAGGCCTTGGGCCTATTGCACATCCCCCAGGCAAAGAAATTTTTGCCCTTCCCAATTTGGCAAGAAGTGGTCCCATTACCAAAATAGATGCCCTCATCTTTTTCACAAGCTCATATGGTGCAATGTATTGGTCAAAATTGGCAGGATCAATATATAGCCTTCCCTCATCGGTAAATTCTACTTTTGCACCCAAATGAGAGATAACCTCTATCATAGTATATATATCCAAAAGTTTTGGTACATTTTCTATAATCGATGGGGTATCCCCTAAGAGGGAGGCTGCAATTATAGGTAAAGCTGCATTTTTAGCACCATTTATTCTAACCTTTCCCCTAAGCCTTTTTCCACCTTCTATAAAAAATACCTCTCTATTTTTTGCCTTTTCCATAATCTCTACATTTACCATCATATACCAAGGGCCTTCTTTGTGTTTTTATAAAGTATCTGATCCATCTCTTCCCGGGGTATTCCTAATATTAAAGATAGGTGGTCTCTTACCAGGGTGACAAACCCCGGTTCATTACGCCTTCCCCGAAATGGATGTGGGGTAAGATAGGGACAATCTGTCTCCAAAAGAAGCCTATCTATAGGGAGCTTCTTTATCATATTTCTCAATTTATGTGCATTTTTAAAGGTGACAACACCTCCAATGCCATAATAAAAGTCTATATCTAGGTAATCACCTAAAAACTCCTCCCCCCCGGAGAAGGCATGGAATATACCACCTTTGAGTCTATCTCTATATTTTTTTATGATAGTTAAGGTATCTTCTTTTGCCTCTCTTTCATGGATAATTACAGGTAATCCAAGTGAGATGGCAAACTCCAGCTGTTCTTCAAATACCTTTTTTTGTATATCTCGTGGAGATAGGTCTCTATAGTAATCTAAACCTATCTCTCCTATTGCTATGACCTTTTTCTCTTTTGCCATATTTTCTAACTCTTTAAGGTACCCCCCTTTTACCTTTTTTGCATCATGGGGATGCACACCTACTGCCGCATATATAAAGGCATATTTATTTGCAAGGGAAAGAGATTCTTCACTGCTTTTTATATTATATCCGATATTTACCATCTGTTTTACATTTTGCCTATGTGCACGCTCTATAACCTCACTTAGGTCATCTTGAAAATCTTTCATATTAAGATGTACATGTGTATCTGTTAAATACATATTAGCTTATCTTAGCTCCTTCCTTAACATCTTTTTCTGGTGTAAGTAGGGCCAACACCTCTCCATCTTTTGCAGCAAGAAGCATACCATTGGATTTTACGCCCCTTATCTTTGCAGGTTTTAAATTATACACTATTATTATCTTTTTTCCTACAAGTTCTTCTGGTTTATAGTACTTTTTTATCCCTGCAACAAGGGTTCTTTCTTCATTTTCCCCTACCTTTATGGTAAGTTTGTATAATCTATCTGCCCCCTCTATATCCTCTGCCTTTAGGATCTTTGCCACCCTAAGGTCCACTTTTCTAAAGTAATCTATATCTATATATTCCATACGTTCTTCCTTTTTCTCTTTTTGTTTCTCTTTTTCTTTCTCCATTTTTTTAATATCTATTCTAGGAAAGATAGGCACAGGTTCCTTAACACGGATCCCAGGCCTTAAGTATCCCCATCTACCCTTATTTACCATATCACCATTTTCCCATTTTCCCTTCAAACCTAGTTGATACCTCATCTCTAAAGAAGATGAGGGGATCACAGGATATACAAGCATAGATATCAATCTTATAGCCTCAAGAAGGGTATAAAGAATTGTATCAAGTCTCTTTTCATTTCCCTCTTTTGCCACCCTCCATGGGGCTGCTTCATCCATATATTTATTAGTTGCCCTTACAAATCTCCAGATCTCTTCAAGGGCCTGACTAAATGCAAGCTGATCAAAGAATTTCTCCACATTGGCAAAGACCTCTTCTTTCAGACTTATAAGGGACTCCTCAAGTGCTGTATACTCTCCTGGTTCAGGGACTATCCCTTCCCTGTATCTATGAACTAAGGGGAGGGTCCTATTTAAGAGATTTCCCAAGTCATTAACAAGGTCAGAATTGTATCTTTTTACAAATAACATCTCTGCAAAGTTCCCATCCTGACCAAAAGGTACCTCTCGTAATAGGAAATATCTAAAGGGGTCTTTGCCATACTTTTTAACTACCTTTACAGGATCTATGACATTCCCTTTGGATTTACTCATCTTCTCCCCTTCTGAGAGCCACCAGCCATGTGCAAATACCTTTTTTGGAGGAGTAAGTCCTGCAGCAATTAACATAGTAGGCCATATAACCGCATGGAACCTCAGGATATCTTTTCCGATAAGGTGTACGGCATTGGGCCAGAATTTCTCAAGTTTTTCACTATCTTTAGGATAGCCTAGTATAGTGAGATAATTTATAAGGGCATCAAACCAAACATATATCACATGATCCGGGTCACCTGGAAGTGGTATCCCCCAACTTAAATTTTTCTTCAAACGGGAAATACTCTGATCTTTTAACCCCTGTTTTACAAAACTTACTATCTCATTTTTTCTTGTCTCAGGTTGGATAAAGTCTGGGTGTTTCTCTATATGTTCCAATAAGGCATCCTGATATGCTGACATACGGAAAAAATAACTCTCTTCCTGAAGCCTCTCTACCTTTCTACCACAATCAGGACAGTGTCCATCAACAAGCTGGCTCTCAGGCCAATAAGTCTCACATGAAACACAGTACCACCCTTCATAACTTCCTTTGTATATTGCCCCTTTTTCCTTGAGCTTTTCAAAAAAGTAAGTGACTGTCTCTTCGTGTCTTTTCTCTGTAGTTCTTATAAAATCATCATATTCTATATCTAAAAGCTTCCATAGGTCTTTAAACCTTCCAACAACACTGTCTGCAAGCTCTTTCGGGGTCATTCCCTTCTCTTTTGCGGTCTTTTCTATCTTTTGTCCATGCTCATCTGTACCTGTAGAAAAAAGCACCTCATAACCAGAAAGCCTTTTAAATCTTGCCATTACATCTGCTGCAATGGTAGTATATGCATGACCTATATGGGGAGAATCATTAACATAATATATCGGTGTAGTTATATAAAAATACCTTTTTTCCTCTGTCATAGAACTATCTCCTCCTTCTGAGTTTTGTAGACCTTCAACCACTATAGTGATTTCACCTTTTATCTTTTTTCTCTTGGAAAGTCCATTTATAACCTCTTCTATATTCCCCCTTATAAATTCTTCATGTATTTTTGTAAGCTCCCGGGCAAGGGCCACTCTTCTATGATCCCCTATGTATTCCCTTAACTCTTTTAAGGTCTTCAGCGTTCTATAAGGGGATTCATAGATTATTGAGGTATATGGACTATTCGATATCTCCTCCAAGATGTTCTTTCTCTCTCTTCCCTTTTTTGGCAAAAACCCAAAAAAGATAAACCTCCTTGCATCTATTCCAGAACCAACTAATGCAAGCACAAAAGCCGTAGGTCCTGGCAGGGGCACAACCTCGATCCCTTCCTCAATTGCCCGCCCTACCAAGGGGGCCCCAGGGTCAGAGATAATAGGCATACCTGCACATGAGACAAGTGCAAGATTTTTGCCCCCTAATAAGAGATCTATTATATGCTCTTCTCGTCTCTTGCTACTATATTCAAAATACGAAATTAAGGGTTTATTTATATGAAAATAATTTAAAAGTCTCTTTGTATATCTTGTATCTTCACTTACTATAAAATCCACACTCTTTAAGACTTTAAGGACCCTTATAGAAATATCTTCAAGGTTTCCAATAGGTGTCCCACAAATATAAAGTATACCAGATTTTTTGTTCATTTACAAATCTTTTTTCTCCCGAATTATAACAGGTGGGCCTACAATAAGTCCCTCTTTGGTGCGTTTGGCCAATTTCATCAAAAAAAGCTCTGAATTTCTCTCTAAATCATAATGTATAAATCTTAACTTTTTTGGCATAAACTGAAATCTTCTGGCAAGCAAAAAAACAGTTTGCAACTTTTTAGTAGGATAGATAATATAAAGATTTCCCTTTTCTCTCAAAAGATAAAATGCTGTTTTAAAGATAAGGGAAAGATCTATACTTAACTGGGCCTTTGCCATTTTTCTTTCAAGGTTCTTACTTACAAAACCCTCACTCTCCTCATAGTAAGGGGGATTTGTAACCACCACATCAAAGGTATCGGGTTGAAAAAATGTGGATATATCTCTAATATCTCCATGTATAATCTTTACATCATCTTCCAATTTATTCAATGAGATATTCTTACATGCTATACTGTATAAATTTTCATTTAACTCTATCCCATAAAATTTCTTACCTTTGCACCTTTTTGTCAAAAGAAGTAAAATAATCCCAGAGCCTGTCCCTAAATCAATGAGGGGTTTATCAAAATTACAATCTACAAAATTTGCCAAAAGGACAGAATCTTGCGTTATCTTGTATCCATCTTTATTTTGTAAAAATTTGATCCCCTCAAAATGTGTATTCATACCATATCCTTTAGATTTTCAATAGGAACCTCTACCCTTCCCCCCTCTATTAGATCTATAAATACCGATTTTTTAAATATGTTTACCCCACCTATCTTTCCCTCAAGCTCATCATCTATCCTTACTCGTGTCCCTATAGGGGGAATCATATCCAAAAGCTCCCTATAATATGGATACTCAAATGCAAGACAGCACTTTAGTCTACCACAAATCCCTGTAATCTTTTCAGAATTTAGGGAGAGATTCTGCTCCTTTGCAGTTCTTAAAGATATGGGTTCAAACTCAAATAAGAACTTTCTACAACAGACCTCCTCACCACACATTCCTATTCCTCCTAAGATCTTTGCCGCATCCCTTACACCCACCTGTCTCATCTCTATCCTTGTCTTAAATATAGCAGCCAAATCTCTTACAAGTTCACGAAAATCTATCCTATTTTCCGCAACAAAATAAAAGACTATCCTACTTTTATCCAACATATATCTTACCTTTATGAGTCTCATAGGAAGCTCTCTCTTTTTGGCCTTTTCTCTAGCAATAAGAAGGGCCTCTTCCTCCTTTTTTTCAAAAAGCTTCATCTTCTCTATATCTTCTCTTGTAGCTTTTCTCTTTATCTTGGGAAACTTCTCATCAAGATGTGCCTCTATCTTTCTAACAGAGGTAACAATCCTCCCTACCTCTTCTCCATATTGACTATCTGCCACACAAAGCTCTCCTATCTTAAAGCTTATGCCTTGAGGATCAAAATATACAATATTATCTTCTGGTCTAAACCTTACACCTACAATTTCAGCCACCTTTTAACCTCCAAACAATATATCATAAGTAGATAAAATCAGATATTCCCACCATATGATAAAATTTATATTAAAAATAATCCCTTTCTCAAGAAAAGAAAGGGATTCAAATAGATAAGAAACCTCTATATGCTTAAACTTATCGCGAAAGAGGTCAAACTCTTCTCTCTTATATAGATTTATTATACCATTATTTTCCGATAAATAGATATCCCTTAGAAAAGAAAACCAAATCTCCAAAAGATCACTTCTAAGGTCTTTAAGCCTTCCCCTCTTTTCCATCCCATAATTAAAGAGTTCATATACCCTTTTTCTTTTTTTATCAGATATTATACTCTGAAAGAGTGAAAAAAGCTCTTCCCGTATATCCATTGTCTCCATAAAGTGCATTGTCCCATCATATACTGGCAAAGGGGTCTTCTTTTTAAACTTTTCTTTCCATAAAGTATAAACTGTATCAAAAGAAAGGGAAGAAAACCTTATCATTTGAGCACGAGAAATAATTGTAAGGGGAAGTATGTATACCCATGAAGAGGTCAAGATAAATATAGTATCCTCCGGTGGTTCTTCTAAAGTTTTAAGAAGTGCATTTGCAGCCTCAGGGGTAAGTCTTTCTGCATCTTTTATTATTACAACCTTCTTTTTCCCATTTAAAGAAGAAAGGTATATCTCTTGTTGAATATCTTTTATATGTGAAATCTTTATAGTCCTCTCCTCTAATACTTTAATATTGGGATGTATATTCTCCTCTATCTTTTTCTTACATAAAGTATCTTTTTTATCACAAGAGATAAGTGCGGCAAATTCCTCTGCCATTTTTCCCTTACCCACTCCAGGTGGACCTATAAAAAGATAAAAATGAGAGAAATGGCCAGTTTTTAAAATGGTTGATAGGTATCTTTTTGGTATCTCTTGTCCCAAAATACTAAATAAATCCATTTTTCTCCAAATTCTCTATAATTTCTTTGTGAATATCCTTTGGACTCTTTGTCGCATCTATTATCTTAATCCTATCAGGTTCCTCTTTTGAAAGGGTAATATATCCCTCTCTTACCCTTTCAAAAAATTGCATAGGAAACTTCTCTATCCTTGTAGGTGAGATATTCCTCTTTTCCATTCTCAAAAGTGCATCCTTGGGAGATATATCTAAAAGGAAAGTAATATGTGGCTTTATATCTATACCTGCATATCTATGGATATCCTTTAGATATGAAATATCTATACCATTTCCATACCCTTGATAGGCATAAGTAGAATCAAAAAATCTATCCAAAAGGACAAAATACCCTTTATGTAGTTCTGGTAATACAACACTATCTACTAAGACCTTCCTTGATGCAAGAAATAAAAAAACCTCACTCCATGGGGGGATATCAAAGGGAGAGAAGAGAAGTATATTTCTTATCTCCTCTCCAAAACGTGTACCCCCCGGCTCTTTATATGAAGATACCATTTTATCATTGGCCTTTAAAAATTCTAAAAGAAGTTCCACCTGGGTAGATTTACCTGAACCATCTATTCCCTCAAATGTGATTAAAACCCCTTTTTTCAAAACTTCCTCCATTAGTGAAATATAGGTGTATCTATAAATACATCGTTCTTTATAAGACTTCTATATGCCTCAAGGACATCTGGAGATGAATCTAATCTCAAATTTGTAATAGTACCATCATCCTCTTCCCAGGAAGAGTGCCAATAACTTATTGCCTTTACCGCAGGCCAATCCCCATCTATCAAAGAGGTAAGTGCATTTCTAATCCACTCTGCCTTATCTCCAAAGGGATGATTATCAATTACCCCCCACTCTAAAATAGCAACAGGTTTTCCCGGTGAGACAGATGTGAGTTCATCATATATATCATTCATAATCTCGGGAAATTCTATCCATTCCTCATAAGGGGTTAATGGACCATACACACTCACACCTATCCAATCTACATAATCATCTCCAGGGTAGTAATACGACATCTTGTTCCACCATGCCTCAGGCCATGGATATGCTATATAGTGAATAAACCAGGTAATATTGTTTGCACCTTCTTCCTGAAAGATATCATGTATATGTCTATATGCATCTTTAAACCTTTCAGGACCATCTGGATATGTGGGGTCTCCATAGCCATCTGTCTGGCCACCTCCATTTGGGGCACCACACCAGGGAAACCAATCCCCATTTACCTCTGTCCCAAACTCTAAAAGCAAGGGGATACCAGTATCTTTCGCATCTTGTGCCCATTTTCTAAGTTCTTCATCAAAATCCCCCCTTATTATTTTATCCAGTGTAAATTCATCTTCTTCTATATATGTATCCAGGCTGGAGCGTGGCATAAGTCTTATAAAAGGCACTACCCCTAAGCTATGAAGGGTTTCAACTGCATCTTTAGGAAAAACTATACCATTATACCAATTATTAGAAAAGTACCCCCATACGATCTTTTTACCCACAAGTCTTTCAAAATCCAAAACTGCATCCCTTGTCACCACATCCTCTGTAGGCCCAAAATCAGGAAAGGCCCCATGATATATACCAAAGGGAGGTGGTTCTAATTTCTCTCCACCTCCTTGAGGCAAAACAGTATAGGTAGGTGTAGGGCTATATAGTGGATGCTCTGGTACTGTAAATATACTACACCCACCTATCAAAAGAGAAAGAAAAAGAAAAACATAAATATAAACCTTTTTATACATATACCATCCTCAGGGTATAAGGTCTATATCGGGTGTAAGTCTCTTTATAAACCCTGCCAGAAGTTTGGCCACATTTTCCAGATCGGAAAGAGATACTATCTCACAGGGTGTATGCATATATCTATTTGGAATACTTACAAGACCTGCTGCGATACCCCCTCTTGTAATCTGGATAGCATTTGCATCTGTACCTGTTGCCCTATTTGCACCCTCAAGCTGGTATGGGATACCTTCCTCTTCTGCTGTTTTTATAAGCAATGCCTCCACTTTGGGATTTATATTAGGTCCCCGTGCTATAACAGGTCCTCCCCCTATCTTTATATCACCTACAAGTTTTTTCTCTACAGTTGGTGCATCTGTTGCAAAGGTTACATCTATAGCGATACCAATATCGGGGTTTATATGGTATGCAGAGGTCTTTGCCCCCCTTAAACCTATCTCTTCCTGGACAGATGTTACCCCATATACCCCTGCGGAAAACCCTTTATCTTTAAGGAGTCTTAAAGTTTCAGCTACTACAAAGGCACCAGATTTATCATCAAAACCCCTGGAGACTACGATATCGCCCATAAGCTCTTCAAACTGTACATCTACTACAGCATAATCTCCTACACGTACTATCTTTTCGGCCTCTTCTTTGTTCTTTGCGCCAATATCTATCCACTGGTCTTTGATCTGGACTACCTTTTTTCTATCTTCTTGTGTCAAAAGATGTATGGGTTTTTTGCCTATAACACCCTTTATAGGTCCTTTTTTTGTAAGAATTACTACCCTTTGGCCTTGAGAAATTTGAGGATCCCATCCCCCTACAGGGGCAAAGTAGAGATATCCATTTTCATCTATATATTTTATCATAAAACCAATCTCATCAATATGCCCAGAAAGCATTACCCTTGGTCTTCCTTCGGGATTTATTATGCCTATCTGATTTCCATGGGTATCCCTCTCTACTCTATCACAGAACCCCTCTATTTCCGCTTTTACTATATCTTGTGCCGCTCTCTCATGACCAGATGGAGATGGTGTCCCCATAAGGCGTTTTAAAAATGAAAGTGATTTCTCATTCATTACTATTCCTCCTTCTTATTATCCTTTATGTACTTTAAAAATGGTTCAAAAAGGTCTATAGGTACAGGGAAAATAGTAGTAGAATTATTCTCTGTTGCCACCTCTACCAAGGTTTGCAAAAACCTTAACTGAAGTGCTACAGGAGTTTTCCCTATTATTTCAGCTGCCTGAGAGAGTTTCTCTGCTGCCTGATATTCACCCTCTGCATTTATAACCTTTGCCCTTCTCTCCCTCTCTGCTTCTGCCTGTTTTGCCATAGCACGTTTCATCTCTTCAGGGAGCTCAAGATCTTTTACCTCAACGGTTATAACCTTTATCCCCCAAGGATCTGTATGTTCATCTATTATCTGCTGGAGCTTCTGGTTTATCTTCTCTCTCTGCGCTAAAAGCTCATCAAGCTCAAACTCTCCCAGTACACTTCTTAGTGTAGTCTGAGAAATCTGAGATGTTGCAAGAATATAGTTTTGCACCTCTACAAATGCCTTTGCCGGATCTACTATCCTAAAATAGACCACAGCATTTACCTTAATAGGTACATTATCCCTTGTTATTACCTCCTGTGATGGGACATCTAAAGTTACTACTCTAAGACTCATCCTTACCATTTTATCTACTATTGGGATAAGAAAGATGATCCCTGGCCCTTTAGAACCCACAAGACGTCCCAATCTTAATACTACACCCCGCTCATACTCGGGAATTACCTTTATCATTTGAGAAAGAATAATAAGCACTACAATGAGCACACCTAGATAAGAAAAAATTGTATTAAAATAAGCATACACATCCATAACCTAACACCTCCCTAAGATTTTAACCTATCTACCTTCAATGTAAGTCCATCTACCTCCTTTACTATTACCTTTTCCCCTTTCTTTATATGCCCTGATAGAGATTCTGCCTTCCAAAGTTCACCATGTACAAATATTGTACCATAGGGGTTAAGTTCTTCCTTACATACACCAATCTCCCCTATCATTCCCTCCTTTCCTGTAGCAGGCCTTCTAAACTGTATCTTTATCGCCTTTCCTATAGCAAAGAGAAAAAAGATAGCAGTAGTTGCTACCATAGGCAAGATAACCTGAAGGGAAACTCGTAAAAACGGCACATTTGCCTTTGAAAGCATAAGGGAGCCCAAAATCAAAGAGATAATACCCCCCAATGTGAATGCCCCAAAGGTAGGTGTAAATATCTCTACAATAAACAAAAATATACCAAATATGATAAGTGCCACTCCTCCATAATTTATAGGGAGGGCTTGAAAGGCAATAAATGCAAGAATAAGAGAAACTACACCTACAAATCCTGGAAGCATGCTCCCTGGATGGGAAAACTCTCCGATTATTCCATAAAAACCTATAAACAAAAGTATATATGCGATATTTGGATTTGTGATGTATTTTAAAAGTAGATCTACAAAATTCATCTTTATATACTTTACAGAAAGGTCCGCAGTAGTAAGGGTTAATGTCTTTCCTAAAACACTAACCTCTCTACCATCTATCTTTTTCAAAAGGTCATCAAGGTTATCTGCAACATAATCTATTACACCTAACTTAAGTGCTTCATCTGCGGAAATAGATACACTCTCCCGTACAGCCTTCTCTGCCCAATCGGCATTTCTGCCTTTTTCTTTGGCAAGTGCACGGATATATGCAACAGCATCATTTACTATCTTTTCCTCCATAGTTTTATCCGGTTTTCCCATAAGTGATACAGGATGAGCTGCCCCAATATTCGTACCTGGTGCCATAGCCGCAATATGTGCAGAAAGTGTTATGAAAACACCGGCAGATGCAGCCCTTGCCCCTTTGGGATAGACATAAATTACAATAGGAATCGGGGCATTTAAAATCTTCTTCACTATCTCCCTCATAGAGGTATCAAGTCCACCAGGTGTATCAAGTTCTATAATAAGCATATATGCACCTTTTTTCACTGCATCATCTATAACAGTTCCTATAAACCTTGAGGAGATAGGGCTTATAATGCCACTATATGTAGTAACATAGGCCACCTTGTTTCCACTCCCAAAAGAAAACAGGGGAATGGAAAGAAAGACAAGGATAATCCAGACAGCAATCCTCAACTTTTTCATAATATCCCTCTCTTGTTTGACATAAAACCTAATCTATCTTAATACACCCGAGAAAGAAAGTCAAGGATTAATAATAACTTTATAAGAGGTAGGTAAAAATGCAGAAGAAAAGGCATGTTCGGCATCTTTAAGCGGATATTTCCCTGTAATAAGCGGCTCAAATAGCCTTCTATTTCGAGAGATGAAAAGAAGAGAGGCTTCCATATTGAGTCCTGTAGAGTTAGATGATCCAAAAACCTTAAGTTCTTTATAGTGAATAAGATTGGTATCTATAGGGTTTGCCCCCTCTCCATGTGGAAGGCCTGCAAAAAAGAGTACCTCTCCTCTTTTTCTTACAATTTTTATAGCCAATTGCTGGGCATGATGAGAAGGTGCAGCAACTATTACTACATCAGGGCCTATCCCCAATGTCTCATCTAAAAGGGCCTCAACAAACTCTTTCTCTCCAAAAAAGGCACCATCTACATATGAAAAGGTATCTGCCTTATCTGCCCTTATCTTATTTATATCATACATAAATACCTTTTTTGCACCTCTCATCTTAGAATATATAGCATGCATTATCCCTATAGTACCTGCACCTAAAATAGCAACTACAGTTTCTGGCTCTATATGTATATCTTTGTGACCATTTATTACACAGGCAAAGGGTTCTGTAATAGATGCAAGATCAAAATCCAAAGAAGAAGAGAGGTGATAGAGCTCCCTTCTCTTTATCGTAACCTCTTCAATGCTCATATATTCAGAAAATCCCCCTGGCACCTCATAGGCATATGAATGTGGATTAAGACATATATTGTACATCCCACGTTTACAATAGTAACACTCTCCACAGTACACTGTAGGATTAAGTACTACTCTATCTCCTTTTTTGTAATAACCAGAAGGATCATCTACCTCTTCCACAATGCCTGAGACTTCATGTCCTAAGATCCAGGGAAATTTTACCCTCCTGTGTCCAAATTTAAATATTTTGAGGTCTGTACCGCAGATAGCGGCAGATACTACCTTAAGTATTGCCCCACCTTTTGGCACCTCGGGGTAAGGTATTTCTCTAATGGTTAATTTTTCAATATCCTCTATAAAGAGGGCCTTCATTTATACATCCTTTATGAGTTTTAGAAATGCCTTATTGGACTTTGTTTTTTGTAGTCTATTTAGTACCATTTGCATGCTTTCAAGGGGAGAAAGAGAGGAGAGTGCCTTTCTAAGTGCCCAGATCTTCTTAAGATCCTCAGGTGGTATCAAAAGTTCCTCTTTTCTCGTACCAGATTTTGCAATATCAATAGCAGGGAAGATCCTTGCCTCTGCAAGGGTTCTATCTAATTTGAGTTCCATATTTCCCGTACCCTTAAACTCTTCAAATATAACCTCATCCATCTTACTACCTGTTTCCACTAATGCTGTCGCGATTATGGTAAGACTCCCACCCTCTTCTATGTTTCTTGCCGCACCAAAGAATTGCTTTGGCCATATAAGTGCTGTAGAATCTATACCACCAGATAGAGTCCTCCCTGTAGCAGGTGTGGTAAGGTTGTATGCCCTTGTAAGTCTTGTGATACTATCAAGGAGTATCATAACATCTTTTTTCATCTCTACCAATCTCTTTGCACGCTCAAGGGCAAGTCTTGCAACCTTTATATGATTTTCAGGGGGCTGGTCAAAGGTAGAACTTATTACCTCTACATTTTTGGATACCACCCTCTGCATCCATGTGACCTCTTCTGGCCTTTCATCTATAAGAAGGATCATAAGGTGAATCTCTGGGTGATTTGTAGTAACACCATTTGCAATCTTTTCCAAAAGAATAGTCTTTCCTGCCTTAGGAGGTGCAACTATCAAACCCCTCTGTCCCTTTCCAATAGGAGATAAAAGGTCTATAAGTCGTGTAGAGACCTCATCAGGGGTGGTCTCAAGTTTTATCTTCTCATCAGGATAGATAGGTGCAAGATTATCAAAAAATATACGATTTCTTACCTTTTCAGGGTCCTCCCTGTTTACTGCCTCGACCCTAAGAAGTGCATAAAACCTCTCTCCTTCTTTAGGTGGGCGCACCTGTCCTGAGACAAGGTCTCCGACATTTAGGTTAAATCTCCTAATCTGAGAGGCAGAGATATAGATATCATTTGAATTGGGAAGATATCCTTGGATTCTTAAAAATCCATACCCCTCCTGGACTATATCCAGTATTCCTTCAGAAAAGATGTAGCCATTTCTCTCTATCTCTTTCTGAAGGATACTGAATATAAGGTCCATCTTTTTCATTTTGCTATAACCGGTTATTCCTATTTCTTGCGCAATTTTAGTAAGTTCACTAATATTTTTTTCTTTAAGTTCTGCAAGATCCAAAAATCAACACCTCCATTTACTAATTATTTTTTAGTCTCTCTTGAACTATTAGATAATCACTCTCTTTATCAACATCTATACCTATCTCTGGATAAGGAACCTCTATTGCCTTCCCTTTGTATCCCAAAAGCTCATATGCCCTATCCTCTACCTCTGGGATAGTAAGCTTTTTTGCAAAAAACTTTATAAGGAAACTAAGACCTAAAAGCTTACTCAGTTTCCAGGGTTTTTTCCTATAACTTATAGCCCTCTTTAGGATATCTCGTGCATCCATAAAGGCATGTGCACGCACTAAAAAGAGATTACCCCCTGTGAATGTGCCCTCCTTTACTGTACCATAGGTCCTTTTGGTCTCTGGAAACTTCTCTTCACAGACCTCTTTTCTTAAGATAGGGTAGAAAAAATCTGCATCATATTTTTCTGCGGTATTTACAAAATAAGCTATCATCTCACTTGTTATAAGTGGGATATCTGATGTTATTATAAGGACAAAATCATCTTCTGAAGGATTGAGATAACCTATGGCCTCTTCTATGTTTTCCAATATTCCACCCCTATCTGGAAGTAGTTTTATATTGTCCTCAGAGACCACAGGTATTAAGACATCCTTAGGTCCTGTAATAATAATATTCCTGACACCTGGTGTATCTCTTACTGCATCTAATACATATAGGATCATAGGTCTTTCGTTAAAGGGAATAAGTGCCTTCGTAGAGACATTAAACTGGGCTTCCAAAACTCCGTTTTTCTTCCTTCCCGCAAGGATTATCACATCAAAGGTCAATTTCTCCTCCATCTTTTTAGATTTCAAGGGCAGCCTTTATAAAATCTCTAAATAAAGGGTGTGGCCGTGTAGGTCTTGAATTAAATTCGGGATGAAACTGAGTCGCTACAAACCATGGATGCTCCTTGTACTCAAAAATCTCCACCAGATTCGTTTCAGGGTTTATACCCACTGGTATCATCCCATTTTTCTCAAAAAGCTCTTTGAATTCATTATTAAACTCGTATCTATGTCTGTGCCTTTCTCTGATTTCATTGGTGTTATAGGCTGTATAAACTTTACTATTTTGGTTTAATACACACCTATAGTTACCCAATCTCATAGTACCACCTTTTTTCTTTATGTGAATCTGGGATGGTAACATATGTATAACAGGATATGGGGTACCCTCATCAAACTCTGTACTATGTGCACCTTTTAGGCCCAATACATTTCTTGCAAATTCAATGGCTGCACAGTGAAGACCCAAACAGAGTCCAAAATATGGTATATGATTTTCGCGGGCGTACTGTACAGCCCTTATCTTTCCCTCTATACCCCTTGAGCCAAACCCACCGGGGACAAGAATCCCCCTCACATCTTTAAAAAACTCTTTTACATCTATATCCTTTTTCTCAAGTAATTCTGCATCTACCCATCGTACCAACACCTTTGCATTATTTGCAATACCTGCATGGATAAGGGCCTCATGAACACTTATATATGCATCCTTTAGGTGGACATACTTGCCTACCAAGGCAATTGCGACTTCTCGCTCTGGGTGTAATATCTTATCGACTATATCTTTCCAATTCTTTAGATTGGGGGTCTTTTTCTCTATAAGTCCAAGATATGATATCACCTTATCTGCCACATGCTGTTTTTCAAATATAAGAGGTACCTCATATATAGTTTTTGCATCTATTGCCTCAATTATCATCTCCTCCCTTAAGTTTCCAAAAAGTGCCACTTTTGCCTTTACCTCTTTGGTTATCCTGCGAGAAGAACGAAGGATTATCATATCAGGTTGAATACCTATACTCCTAAGTTCTTTTACACTATGTTGAGTAGGTTTTGACTTAAGCTCATTGGCAGCCTTTATAAAGGGAAGAAGGGTTACATGTATATACATTACATTGTTAGGCCCTACCTCATTCCTAAATTGCCTAATAGCCTCCAAAAATGGAAGACTTTCAATATCTCCTACAGTTCCTCCGATCTCTGCAATGAGGACATCCACACCTTCAATATCTGCAAGGGTTTTGATCTCCTCTTTTATCTGATTTGTAATATGGGGAATAACCTGCACTGTAGCCCCTAAAAAATCCCCCCTTCTCTCTTTCTCTATAACAGTACTGTATATCTTACCTGTAGTTATATTATTCTTAGAGGTTAGCTCCCTATCTATAAATCTTTCGTAATGTCCAAGGTCCAAATCTGTCTCTGCACCATCTGAGGTAACAAATACCTCCCCATGTTGATAGGGATTCATAGTGCCTGCATCTACATTTATATATGGGTCAAATTTCTGTATAGTTACAGAAATACCCCTTTCTTCTAAAAGCCTACCCAAAGAGGCTGCAGATATACCCTTTCCCAATGAAGAGACTACACCACCTGTTATAAATATATATTTACTCATATCGTAAGTACCCAAACCTCTCCTTTCTTCGGCATATTTTCTTTCTCAACATAAACCTTATTAGTATTAAAATATCTTACATTTTCAAAGAACTTTGTAAACTCCTCTACCCCCCTAAGGGGCAGTTTTATATAAGGTGTAAAATAGTGCATAGGTATAGTAATAGCAGGCGAGATAGCATCTACTATCACCTTTGCCTCATCTGGCTCTATTGTATATATACCTCCTGTAGGGATAAAGAGTATATCTGTCCCTTTAAGTTCTTTTATAATCTCTTCAGAGGGTATATGACCCAGATCACCAAGATGCACTATCTTGAGCCCATCTGTTTCAACAATAAATACGGTATTTTCTCCTCTTAATTTACCCTTTTTTCTATCATGGTAAGTTTTTATTCCCTTAAAATGTATCTTGTGGATATCTCTATTTACTGCCCCTTTTAGAACAGGGTGTAAACCTTTTACCATTCTGGGGGCATCATGGTCAAAGTGGTTATGGCTTACAGTTACAACCTCTGCCCTTGGTTTTAAAACTTTATATCCCAGAGTCTCATCAAAGGGGTCCATGGCAACTCTTATTTCGCGGGAATTTGTAATGAGAAAAAAGGAATGACCGAACCATCTAATTTCCATAGCTATTTCTTATCTATAAGGAAATCTATAAATGATTTTAACCTCCTTATTGCAAGATCCTTTTTAAGATTGAGGATAATAGAATCAGTCTCTGTAAAACTTACTATACCAACAGGCATTACCTCTAAAAATTTAAGCGCCTCACTTACCTCTTCAAGTGTATATTTTTTCTGAGGGTTAAGATCAGCCATAAGAGATCTCATATCTATAAGTTTTACATTTTTTGTCAACCTATCAAGTACATTAAGGATATCTTTAAGTAATGATACCCTCCTTACCACTTCTCTCCTCTTTTTATCTATCTCGGCCAGTCTATCTTCCTCTTCTCTTCCTGACACAAAGAGGGGACGAAAATCAAACAGGGTAAGGGGGAACTCATCATGCCACTGGATAAGTTTCTTCAGGGTATATATACTCAAAAAGATTATATTGGGATTTTTCACCATCCCTGGAATGGTATATGATACATAGAGGAAATAATCTGTCCTTAAATGTTCCATAGCCTCTTCCCATAATCCTATGGGTAGTGTGTTGGAAGATGTCCCTCCTTCTATCAAAAATCTATATCCTTCTGCATCCAATGGGGCACTTGCAAGGTAGAGATTGGTACCCCGAAAATCTATCTCTTTTATGGTAAAACCAAAATATGTAAATATATCTTTAAGGAGTAGTTTAAAATCACCCTCTTTTCCCTTTGAGGTGGTATTGATTCTTGCAATAAGTGCCTCACCTTCGGTAAGAAGTTCCCTGGGTACCCAGAGATTGTCAGATACTTCCACCAACCAGTGTTCTCTATTTAAGATATGTTTTATATCATCTATCTTAATATAGTCTCGTATCTCTTTTGGAAGCCTTTTTATTATCTCCCCGGTCCTTATGGTCCTTTTATTTTCTTTTACAATACGTAGAACCTCTTCCCTTACCCTATCTGGGTCAAGGTCTTCTTCCTTTTTTGGGATAGATACTGTGTAGATATTTTTTTCATAATCTGAAATCCCAAATACCAAGATATCATTAACATCAAGTCCCCTTTTAGAAAACCACTCTTTAAACCCTATAATCTTTCCTAATTTATTATTCAAAAGGGCGGATATCTTCTCTCCCTTGTCATCTATGAAGGTAAGCTCTATCTCCTCAGGCTCAGAAGGGAAATAGGGTCTCATATATGAGGTAAGGGTTATGATGCCATTTTTTACACAATATATGGTTAATGTATATTTGAAGCTAATATCTTTATACCTCCACTTAGAAAGTCCCCATATACCTTTATCTATACGCTCAAACCGTCTATCTTGACTCATACAGGAGTTTACAATATAGTAAGGTGACTTCCCCTTTATCTTTCGGATCTTTAAGATCTCATCAACTATATCTCTGTAATACATTGGCTCATTATGGGAAAGTAATATTCGATATGCAAGCTCTGCAAGGGAAGCCTCTTCCTGTTTGGAACCCATAGTCTCTCCTTTCAAAAGTCCAAAGGTTGGGGACAAAAGGAGTATTTT
>CAYWXH010000004.1:0-11793 GCA_964462295.1 uncultured Atribacterota bacterium | reverse complement strand
TGGCCAGGTACCCACATCAGAGTAATACATAAGTGTTGCACTCTTTATTGCCTTATAGTCACTCTCCACTGCTGCTACTTTGGATTTCTCAATTGCCTTAAAGGCATTTGGTGCAATAATTGCCGCTAAGATACCGATTATGGCAATAACCACCAAAAGCTCAATAAGGGTAAAACCTCTTGTACCTTTAAACATATCTAAAACCTCCTTTTATCTTTTATTTTTAAAATACCCTATTTTCCCAAAAATAGGACATAAAAACAGTAAAAATTTTTCTATACAAATTATACCATATATTTCCATATATTACAAGCACTATCTAAAGATAGTTCTTCCATAAGAATCAATTGCAACTATTGCCGGAAAATCCTCTACATATAATCGATATATGGCCTCAGGGCCCAAATCTTCATATGCAACAAGTTCTTTAGACTTTACCCTTTGTGAAAGGTATGCACCTGCCCCCCCAAAGGTAACAAAGTAGATGGCCCCATACTTTGCAATAAGTCTAACTACATCCTCTGACCTTTCCCCTTTTCCAATAGTAGCCAAAAGACCCATCTCTAATAATTGCCCCATATATGGATCCATCCTTTTTGATGTAGTAGGTCCACATGCACCTATTATCTTCCCAGGGGGCGTAGGGCTTGGCCCCATATAGTAAATTGTCTCTTTTAAAAGAGACATCGGAAGTTTTTCTCCCTTTCTTAAGGTAGCCACCATCCTTTTGTGTGCCTCATCCCGTGCTGTATATAAAAAACCTGTAAGTAGGACCTTATCTCCTCTGGAAAGAGAAGAGACTTTTTCTTTGGAGATGGGTAATCCTATCTTTCTCATACAACTATCCTCTTTATCCTATGTGCATTGCACTGTATATTTATGGCAATAGGTAATGATGCAATATGTGTAGGATATGTCTCTATGGCTACAGAAAGACATGTTAATTTACCACCTAACCCACCTGCACCTATGCCAGTATTATTTACCTCTTTCAATATTCTATCTTCCAATCTGGCATACATAGGGTCAGGGTGTTTAGAACCAAGGGGTCTTACGAGTGCCTTTTTTGCAAGATATGTAACATAATCAAAAGACCCCCCTATTCCAATACCCAAAACAATAGGGGGACATGCCTTACCCCCTGCCTTCTCTACACTCTCTAATACAAATTCTAATATCTCATCTTCCCCCCATGAAGGGGAACCCATCACCAATCTACTTGTATTTTCCGCACCTCCACCTTTAGGGAGTGCCACTATCTCTATCTTATCCCCAGGGACTATCTCATAATGGATAATACCTGGGGTATTTGTCATGGTATTTTTCCTTTCAAATAAAGGGTCATCTACTATAGATTTTCTAAGATATCCATCTTTGTATCCTCTCTCTATCCCTTTATTTATAGCACTATTTATATCTCCTCCAACTATATGCACATCTTGCCCTATCTTTATAAATAAGATCGCCATTCCCGTATCTTGACAAAGGGGGATCCTCTCTCTTTCGGCGATTTTATAGTTTTCAGACAAAACCTTTAGGACCTCATGTGAAAGGGATCTCTTTTCTTCATTGGTAAGTGCATCTTCCAATAAACTCTTTACATCATCACCTAATGAGATATTTGCATCTATAAAGAGTCTGGATATCTCCTCTGTTATGGTATCTACATGGATCTTTCTCATAACCTCTCTACTACACCCCTCACAATCCTTCCTATTTCTTTACCTCTTACTTTTCCCACCTCTATAATCTCATCAAGTGTAGTAGGTGATATATGTCCCCATGATGAGACATTTGTAACAAGAGATATGCCCAATACCTCCATACCCATATGATTTGCCACAATCACCTCAGGTACGGTGGACTGGCCTACTGCATCTGCCCCAATAAGGGATAGGAATCTATACTCTGCACGGGTTTCAAGATTTGGACCAGAAAGTGCCACATAAACACCTTCTCTTACAAAGATTCCACATTCTAAAGCCACATCCCTTGCAATTTTTATAAGACGATAACTGTAAGGCTCCATCATCTCAGGGAAACGAGGCCCAAACCTCTCATCATTAGGTCCCCTCAAAGGATTATCCCCCATGAGATTTATATGATCTGTGATAAGCATTATATCCCCTTTTTCAAAATCTTTATTTAGCCCACCTGATGCATTTGAGACGATGAGTGCATCTACACCCAATATCTTCATAACCCTTACAGGATATGTCACATCTTGCATAGAATAACCCTCATAGTAGTGTACCCTTCCCTGCATGGCAACCACATCTTTTCCAGAAAGGCTACCAAACATAAGATTTCCCTTATGTCCCTCCACAGTAGATACAGGGAAATGGGGGATATCTCCATAGGGAACTACTATATCACTTTCTATATCATCTGCCAGAGGTGAAAGTCCTGTCCCAAGTATTATTCCAATCTTTGGTACAAAATCACCTATCTTATCTTTTAAAAATGCTATACTTTCTTCTACTTTTTCCATAAGACCCATATTTACCTCCTATGCCCTTGGAAATGCCTTTTTATATACAGATTTTATATGTCTTCTATCTATATGTGTGTAGATCTGTGTAGTAGAGATATCAGAATGTCCCAACATCTCCTGTAAAATCTTAAGATCTGCCCCACCTTCAAGAAGGTGTGTGGCAAATGAGTGCCTTAGGGTATGTGGGGTCACCCACTCCCCTATCCCTTGAAGTTTTGCATATTTTTTTACAATATAAAATACTGCTTGTCTTGTAAGAGATCCACCCTTTTTACTCAAAAAAAGATAATTTGTAGAAGATGCCTTGGGAAATTTAGGTCTTGATTCTCTTAAATATCTCTCAATTGCATCTTTTGCCATCTTTCCAAATGGGATAAGTCTCTCCTTTTTCCCTTTTCCAAATGCGTGCACAAACATCTCATAAAGATTTATATCTGAAAACCTCAAGTTTATAAGCTCAGAAACCCTAAGACCACTCCCATAAAAAAGCTCAAGTATCGCCTTATCCCTTATCTCAATATAGTTTTTTGGAGAAAAGTCCAAAAGCCTTGAGACCTCTGCCATAGAAAGTACCCTTGGTAATCTCTGGGGGAGCTTAGGAAATCTTATAAGGGAGATTACATCTTTTTTTAGTATATCCTTATATGTAAGATAACGAAAGAACATCTTTAATGATGCAAGATGACGAGAGACAGTGGTAGGTGATAATCTAAGAATACGAAGATATATAAGATAATCCATCACATCCTCTCTTGTAACATCTTCTATACCCATACCCTTTGTATTTAAGTATTCTAGAAATCTTTCAAGGTCTTGTCTGTAGGCATCCAAAGTATTTTCAGAATACCCCTTTTGATAGTAAATAAAGTTCAAAAAACCCTCTAATAGATCACCTTCACCCAATTGGGGACCACCTCTATCCATATATTACCTGGAACAAACCTTATCTCATCACCTTGAATATCTAAAAATTTTGTCCTATCATCCTCACTCTTTTTTACCCATGTAGCCTCAACAAGCTTCCCATCCATAAATATCTCTGCATTTCCCTTGCCCACAAATTTTATATAGAGTCTCCCCTTTTCATCCCTTACCTTTGCAGATACCCTTTGAATGATAAGGTTTGTAACAACAATTGGGTTTCTTTTTAATTTATCTATATGTATTTTTCCATTTATATAACGGATATAACCACCCTTGGTCTTATCATATCTATAAGTTACCACATAGTTTTTTGAATATTTTATAGTAAGTGTATCGATTTTTCGACCTTGCACCTCTTCCCCTGGCCCCCGAAAGAGATACTCATCCTTCATCTTATTTATATCATATCCCAATTTTGCCATCTCTTTTCGTAAAAGCACAGTAGATGCATAAAGATTGTGTGGGGGCTTTTTCTCTTTTATCCTAAAGAAGGGTTCAAAGTTTTTAAATTCATCAATATTGTCTATCCTCTTTTCCTTTACATATTCAACCCCTTGGGGTGAACCCCCTGCATGTACATATACAGCACCAAGTTCCTTTGCCTTTTCGGCAAGATATACCCTTGCACTCCTTATTGGACCTACCTTCCCTACATCTTTTCCGGAAAAGACTGCAAGAAAACGGGTCATCCCCCCCTCTACAGGTACCTCATAAACAAGGTCTGCACGGGAAAGACCAGACTGAGGGATAGCCCCTGGAGAGTTTTCTATAACAACTGCTACAGGCCTATCTCCATAGGGAGAATACCTCTCCCCTTGAATAGGAACATTCACCTCTCCATGAGATTTTATCTTAGAATATGTAGAATCTATCTCAATATTTCCCTTATCTCCCCCCTCTTTAATCACAGAGGTATCAGGTAGTGGCAATTTTTCCCCTGTTTGTGGTCTTTTTGTATTATCTGTTCCCTTTTTGAGAAAGTCACTAGATATGGCAACATCCGGTGCCTTTATAATCTTATCGGGGGCACGACTCTTTAGATCCCCCTTTGATGCCTGGGGTAGATTTATCTTCTTTTTTTGGGGTTCTATCTTTGGCTTTATCGGTTTTGGTTTTTTTTCCTCTTTTTTCAGATTTGGTTTTACCCTTTCCTTGATTTTTGGAGAGATATTCTCTACCTTTTTTGTATTTGCCTTACTTTTTGGCATATTTTTCTCAGGGAGTTCAAGGATATCTACCATGATAAGTTTTGGCTCTTTAACAGGCTGTTGGGCAATAGTTGTACTCAAAAGTCCTGACAAAAGATAAAGCACTATCACATGGAGTATCAAAGAGGTGATAAAGGGCTTACTCCACCTCTCTTTATCTACTTTCCCTTTTCTCTTTTTCTGTACAGATATTTTCTTACGTCTTTGGCGGTCTTGTCGCAATGGCAATTCTCTTTGCACCTGCCTTCCTAATAAGGTCCATCACCCTAACCACTTTACCATGGGTAACATTTTTGTCTGCCTCTACTATAACCATTATATTTGGGTTTGCCTTTGCTGCTTTGGCAATCTGATAGTAAAGATCTTTTGGGGATATTACCCTATTGTTAAGATAGATCGTATTATTTATATCAATTGATACGGTAAGGTCTTTTTTTGCACCGATATTTGGTGCAGATGCCTGAGGCAGATTAACCTTTACCCCGGGTTTTACCTCCACAAAGGATGATGTAAGCATAAAAAATATTAAAAGTAAAAATACGATATCTACAAGAGGTGTAAGGTCAAAAGAGGGCTTCTGCCACTTTCTCTCTCTAAACTGCATGTCTATACCTCAGCTTTTTTTAAAAGTAATTCTCTATTTTTGATAATAAAATCAACCACGAAAAAGGCCTCCTCTTCCATATACAAGATCTCATTATCTACAAGGTGAGTAAGGTAGTTGTATGCAATAATTGTGGGTATGGCAACAGTCAAACCAAAGGCTGTAGTAAGAAGTGCAACAGATATACCCCCTGCTAAAACTTGGGGCTTTCCCGTCCCTTCAAGTTCTATAGAGTGGAAGGACTGAATCATACCAAACACGGTACCTAAAAGTCCTATAAGAGGGGCAACAGTTGCAGATGTAGACATAATGCCAAGGTTTCTACCAAGCCTTGGGATCTCCCTATTTGCAGTAGATTTTATGACCTCTATTATATATTCTCTATCTTCTTCATAATTTTTAAGCCCTGAAAGGAGCACCTTTGCGATAGGTTCTTTGGATTTTTCACATATCGATATGGCACTTCTTATATCTCCCCTTTTGAGTACCTGTCTTACCCGCTCGGCAAGCCTTCTACTTCTCTTTTTTACCTCTTTTAGATACCTTATCCTCTCTACAAATACGGTAAAAGATAGTATAGATAAAAAAAGAATTACATACATTAACCATCCGCCTTTATTCAAAAACGCAAACATCTACTTGATTACCTCCAATCTTTTTTCTATTTTACCTCTAAGTGGTGTATCTGGAAAAAGCTTCAATATCTTTTTGTACATATTTTTTGCATCCTTTTTCCTTCCAAGCATTTCATAGGAAAGTGCAGAAAGATACAAAATATCATCTCCCAGATTACCATATTTACCATTTTTAAGATAATCATCTGAAAGTCCTATGAGAAGGAAATATTTCTTTTCCTTAAAATATACATAAGAAAGACCATAAACTACATCCTCATACATGGATGTTTTTTTATCCAAAAGCCCTAAGAAAAGCTCTTCTGCCTTACTCCAATTTTTAAGTCCCACATAAGCCTTTGCCAAAAGATATGTCTTTTTATCACTCTTTTCCCCTATGCTAGAAAGTACAGATATAGCACCTTTATAATCTCCAGTTGCTATTAGCTTTGATGCCTTCTCATATGGTGCCTCTTTTAACCTCTCAAGTTCCCCTTTGGCTAGGTTATAATATTTTGTTCCCTTTCCTTCATCTACTACCTTTCTCAACCAGGTCTCTCCCTTATGTGTCTTTTTCCATTTTATGTAAGATTCTCCTATAAAGTAGTAATTTTCTATTTTTAATTCATTATGTTTTAAAAGGGCGAGGGATTTCTTAAAATTCCAGATGGCACTCCCAAAATTCCCTTTATTGTAATGTATCATACCTAAGTAAAAATGTACCTTATCAAGGTAATCTATATCTTTACAGGTAAGTGTAATGTTTTTGTAATATTTAAGTGCCATATCCCATTTCTCTTTTTCATAATAAAAACTACCCACATAGTAATTGCCCAAACAAGAATAGCTATCTTTAAATTTTTCTCCAACTATCTTGAATATAGAAAGTGCCTTATCTTTTTCACCTATTTTATCATAGCTAAGTCCCAACAAATAGTATGCCTCACTTACCCCTTCAAATTCGCCTTCTGTAGCCTTCTTAAAGTCCTCTATCGCATTATTATAATCCTTAAGGTCATAGTAAATCTTCCCTCTTATAAAATAAGTCTTGTAGGTAGAAGGAAAGACCCTGATATTTTTATCTATAACATATGTAAGGAGATCTATTGCCTTTTTCTTGTCACTATTAATATATTTAGATAAAAATAGGGTACAAATATCTTTTAGATACTTACTTTCAGGATACTTCTTCTTAAATATAGAAAATTGAAATTCTGCCTCATCTTTTCTTTCTAAATTCCAAAGGGCCACAATCTTCTCATAAGATGAGGTCTCATCTTTTCTGCCTTTTAGTGTCTCAAGGAGAATTTCATACTCTTTATTATTAAAGGCATAGTCTCCCAAAAGGTCTCTTAATTTATAAAAATCCCTATCATCAGGGTAAAGCTTAAGTGCCATATCAAGATACTGTTTCGCATTCTTTAAATCTTTGGCTTTTATGTATGATGCAATAACTATATATAGTGCATCTTTTCTATATGGGCTATTTTCCACCTTTATAAAATCTTTTAACCACTTTATAGCATCAAGGTAATCACCCCTAAGGTAGTATGCCTCACCCAATTTATACTGAGATACTACCCTTAAAGGAGAATCTTTAAATTCATTTACAATACGAAGAAAATCCTTTATCTCCTTTTCGTATTCTTTAAGATAAAAATATGACCATGCCCTCCCATATAGGGCCTTATCATAAAAACCTAATCCTTTAGGGTTGTTAATGACCATAGTATAGTAGTCTATAGCCTTTTTATAATCCTTTAGATTGTAAAAAACCTCTCCCATAAAAAAGAGGGCCTTTGCATGTGTTGGATAAAACTTAAGGGCCTTTTCAAACTCCTCTCTTGCTATTTTATACCTTTTAAGAGAAAAGAATTCATATCCTGTGAGATAGTATATCTCTGCCTTCTCCTTTGGATCCTGGGTAAGGGCTGCAACATTTTCTCGCTCTTTTCTGTATTCATCCAGTCTCCCCATCCTATAATATATTCTTGAAAGATAATCATGTGCAATATCATATGAAGGGTTTTTCTTAAGGGCTTCTTTAAAATACAAAAGTGCCTGATCAAGGTCTCCCTTTTTATAAAGTTCATATCCTTTATCAAATGCTTCATAGGCCTCTTTTCCATATTTTATCTCATTTTTGACCCTATCTACAAGGAGTTTTATCTCATAATTTGTAGGATCAAGCCCCTCGGCTTGTTTGAATATCTCATATGCCCTATCTAAATTGTTAAGCTCTATATATGATTTTCCCAAAAGGACAAATGCCTCAAGATAGGAAGGATTTATCCCTATGGCATGTTCAAGATAGTATGTTGCCTCCATATAATCTTTTTGTAAAAAGGCCGCCCTACCTTTTTCAAAATATTCATATGCCTCTTTTCCTACCTCTTTCACCCTTTTGGCCCTATTTAAAAGCCACTCTATATCCTTATCAGATGGATCTCTCTCATAGGCCTTTTCATAATAGTAGATAGCCTTATCCAAATCATCCTGTTCATAGTAGATATTACCCAGATATACATACGGTTTTGCAAGGGTTGGATCTATTTCAATAGCCTTTTTTAGGTATTTTTCGGCAAGGTCATATACCCTTTTTTCATAAAAAGAGTATCCTAATCTATAATATGCAAGTGCACCTATCTCACCGGGTACCTCCCTTTGGGTTGCATATTTAAGATAATTCTCCCATGCCTCTGCTTCTCTCTTTACCCATTTGGTCTTACTATAGATAAGGCCAAGATAATAATATGCAAGGGAAAATTTAGGATCAATCTGGGTACTCTTCTCTCCCATCTCTATTGCCCTTTTCCAAAGGGGCTTTGAAGGAAAATCTGCACCCCCATAGGTAGCTATTGCCTGGTCCATATAATCCACTGCCTTAAAGAGATATTCACATGCCTTGTTACTTTTTGTAGGAAGTGTCGTCAAAACTTTGGATACCATATCTGTTGTAGTACCTACTATTGCATCATATGAGGAGATGGCCACCTTTTTGATGATATCTAAAAACTCTCCTGTTGCAGAAAAACTTACCAAAAATCTATCTCCCTCTCTTTTATAGACCCATGCATTTACATCTAAACTACCTGTTTTAGAGAGGGTATAGGTACCTCCAACAATAAAGTCAAGGGAAAATTTGTTAGCTATATTTTTTACATTTTTTGCACTAAAAAGATTATAATCTATATCATTTAACTTATCCCGTGGTAAAATTTTAAAGCTATTAAGTTGTGTAAATCGATCTATTAGGAGTATAGTTATACCCTTTCTTATCCATGGGACATCTTCTCCCTTTGGAACAAAATAGAGTATACCAATATGGGCCTTTTGCCCCTCTCCAAAAGAAAAAGATGAAAATACCAGGATGAAAAGTAAGATCAAAAAAATAACTCTCTTTAGGTTCATTTTCTTATATGACCCATCCCCCTTATTACATACTTATAAGTAGTAAGCTCTCTTAGCCCCATAGGACCTCTTGCATGGAGCTTCTGTGTACTTATACCAATCTCTGCACCAAGGCCAAACTGCCCACCATCTGTAAACCTTGTAGATGCATTTACATAGACCGCTGCTGCATCTATACTATGTATGAATTTTTCGGCATTTTCATAAGAATTGGTAAGTATGGATTCTGAATGTCTTGTCCCATATCTTGTAATATGGGATATTGCCTCATCTACATTATCTACAACCTTTATTCCAATAATAAGATCGAGATATTCTGTCTCCCAATCTTCGTCTTTGGCAGGTACAACATCTGGTACTATCTTTTGTACCATCTCATCTCCCCTTACCTCTACATTATGCTCCCTAAGAGTCTTTATCATAGAAGGGAGGAATTTGTCTGCTATATCCCTATGTACAAGGAGCTTTTCTGCTGCATTACAGGTACCAGGTCTTTGGGTTTTTGCATTTATCACTATATCTATTGCCTTTTCAAGATCTGCCGTATCATCTACAAATATATGGCAGTTCCCTACACCAGTTTCAATTACAGGTATAGATGAATTCTCTACTACTGTACGGATAAGGCCATACCCCCCACGGGGAATTACAAGATCGATAAGGTCATTCATCTTAAGAAGTGGGATAATATCTTCCCTTTTTGTAGATTCTATAAGATTTACAATATCTTCAGATATACCTGCCTCCCGTGCCGCATCTTTTGCTACCTTAACAAGTGCAATATTAGAATTTATAGCAAGGGAACCTCCCTTTAGGATAACTACATTTCCTGCCTTAAATGAGAGGGCAAGAGAATCAATAGTAACATTGGGCCTTGCCTCATATATTATGGCAATAACCCCTATAGGTACACGGACCTTCTCTATATAAAGGCCATTGGGCCTTCTCCATCCCTCTATAACCTCTCCTATTGGGTCAGGAAGTGCTACAATCTCACGAACAGCAGATGCCATATCCTCAATCCTTTTTTCCGTAAGAAGCAATCTATCCACAAGAGACTCTTTTGTACCCTTCTCTCTTGCATATCTTACATCTTTTTCATTTTCTGAAAGTATATAATCCTTTGCATTTAGGAGTTTTTCAGAAAGTCTAACTAGATATCTATTTTTTATCTCCTCAGAGATAGACATAATCTCTTCTGATGCACGCCTTGCAAGTTCTGCCTTTTTTCTTATCTGATTCATAATCTCCCTCCTTATAAAGTAATTACCATATTATCTCTGTCAACTATCTCATTATAGATCTTATATCCTAAGATATCTTTTATTAAAGATGTATGTTTTCCTCTTATCTTATTGATCTCAGAAGATGAGTAGTATGAAATACCCTTTCCAATTATATTTCCCTCTTGATCAAGAATATCTACTATATCCCCTGACTCAAACCTTCCTATAACCTTAATTATACCACTTGGTAAAAGACTCTTTCCATTTTGCAAAATAGCCTTTTTTGCCCCCTCATCTATAATTATCTTTCCTTTGGCCATAGAAGATACTATCCATTTTTTTCTGGAATGAAGACCTTCTCTTTTTGCAAGAAAAAGTGTCCCTACATCTTCTCCCTTTAAAATTTTTACAAGATTACCCCTCTTAAATCCACTTGCTATAACCATATCTACCCCAGACATGGTAGCAATCCTTGCTGCCTTTATTTTTGTCTTCATTCCCCCCACTGCCCTTTCTGTGCCCTTATCTCCTGCAAGTGCCTCAATCTCCTCTGTTATCTCATCTACCTTACTTATAAGTTTGGCATCTTTATAATAATTCGGATTTTTATCATAAAGTCCACCTACATCGGAAAGAAGCACCAAAAGGTCAGCATTTACAAGAGATGAGACAAGTGCAGATAAGGTATCATTATCGCCAAACTTTATCTCACTTACCGCAACAGTATCATTTTCATTTATGATAGGTACAACACCCCAAGAAAAAAGGTATTTAAATGTATTTTTTGCATTTAGATACTTTTTCCTGGAAGAGATATCTTCTGGTGCAAGTAGAATTTGGGCAACAGCTATATTATATATGGAAAATATATCATTATATATAGACATCAAAAGACCCTGTCCAATTGCGGCAAGTGCCTGTTTAGAGGGGATAAATTCCTCTTCTGGAATCCTTTTAATCTTTCCCCTTCCCGCGGCAACAGCACCTGATGAAACAAGGGCTACCTCCTTTCCCATCCTAAGGAGGGAAACTATATCTTCAACTATATAAAGAATCCTCTCTTTAGATATAGAACCATCCTCATCGGTAAGGATACTTGAACCTACCTTAACTACTATTCTCTTTGCATCTTTTATTTTTTCTCTCATCATACCACCTATCTATTTTTATGGTAGCCTTATTTTAACATAAAAAAGATATAGGTTCAAATAAAAATAAAAAAGATAGGACAAAAGGTGTGAAGGGAGAGTCTATAACGAATAAGCATCGGTATCGGAGATTGCCACGGCCCCTGACGGGGCCTCGCAATGAC
>CAYWXH010000003.1:0-75539 GCA_964462295.1 uncultured Atribacterota bacterium | reverse complement strand
CCCCTAATCTATTCCATTATAAACCTAACTAATTATTATATAAACTAAGGGAAAGAATCCTACAGGTCAAAACGTGGAATTCCAGCTACAGAAAGTGCATGTTTTACAGCTCGCAACACAGCTTCTTCCATAGCCTCCACCCCTAATGCACCGATTGTTGTAACATCAAGATCTGTTTTTATTTTACCCGTAGCAAGTGCAAATATAGTATCTCCATCAAACATAGTATGTACAGGTACTATAGTACGGGCAAGGCCATCATGTCCCATCTGGGCAATCTTATTTACCTCATTTTTTGTAAGTATTGCATTTGTTGCAATAAGACCAATGGTTGTATTTTTCATGGCACTAGTTTCATCTTTGTCAGAAAAACCTTTTGCACCCATTTGCTTTAAAAGATTCCTTGTATTTACAAATCTTCCCTCATCATCTCTTGTACCTGCTACAATCTTTCCTGTATGTGGGTCTATGATATCACCAAAGGCATTTACCGCAACTACTGCAGCTACTACAAGATCTCCAATCTCTATTTTATATGCACCAAAGCCCGATTTAGTAACTCCACTCATGCCAAATCCTTTTCCTACTGTAGCCCCTGTACCTGCACCTACATTACCCTCTTCTGGCCATTCTGATGTAGCAGCCTCACATGCTTTATAACCCTCTTCTTCTCCTGGTCGAGTATTTGGATCACCCACCATAAGGTCAAAAAGTACTGCAGAAGGTACGATAGGAACCCTTGTCACCTCTACATCAAAACCGATATCTTGCTCTTCAAGGTATTTCATTACACCTGTTGCAGCCGAAAGTCCAAAGGCACTTCCTCCAGATAAAACTACAGCATGTACCTTATTTACAAGATGAACAGGACGAAGAAGGTCTGTTTCTCTTGTACCTGGTGCACCTCCTCTTACATCTACACCCCCTACTGCTCCGTCCCTTGCAATTATAACAGTACACCCTGTAAGTGCCCTGATATCTGTATAATGTCCGATTTTAAGCCCAGGGACAAACTCTTTCATCTTTTCCTCCTATACCCCTAAAAAATTAAGAGCTGCAACCACATAAATTCTTACAGCTTCTAAAAGTTCGGGGATATCAAGATATTCATCTACATGATGGGGAATCAATCTATTTCCAGGCCCTACTGTGACTATAGGAATATTTTTCCATGCCCACAAAAAAGTACCATCTGTAGCACCTGGGACACCATTATAGATAGGTTCTTTACCCGTTACAAATCTATATGCAAAATCAAGACTTTTTACAATAGGGGCATCTAAATCTGTTTTTGTCCAAGGACGCTCCTCTATTACCTCAAAATCCCCTTTAAATTTCTCATCCTCTTTTCTAAGTTCTTCTATAATATTTGAAATAGATTTCTTTATATCTTCATGATCTTGACCAGGGATAGTTCTTATGTCAAGTGCCATCATTGCCTCATCTGGCATCACATTTATCTGGGCCTCACCTTTAGGTGGTGCCTTCACAATAGTTGGTGTAAGGCTTGGAAATCCAAGATATTTATCTTCTCCGTGTTTTTCTATCTCAGATGCCTCAAGTTCCATGATCTTATCTATAAATCGTGCCATACGGGGAATAGGGTTTATCCCTGTAAGGGGCATAGCACCATGTGCCATTTTTCCATAAGTATGTGCAATTACACGCATGGCACCCTTTTGTGTGATACAAAGGTTATTCTCTTCCGGTTCACAAAGAATAGCACCATCCACACCATCTGCCCATCCCGATTTTATAAAATCCTTTATACCTATCATCATTCCCTCTTCATCTACTGTAGCACCAAGTACGATCTCTCCAGAAAACTCTACACCAGATTCTATTATAGCCTTTATTGCAATAATTGCTGCAGCAAGTCCACCTTTCATATCATTTGCACCACGCCCATATATTTTATCATCCACGATAGTTGCAGAAAAAGGTGGATATGTCCATTTACTTGGGTCTCCCTCTGTAACCACATCGGTATGTCCGGAGAAAAGAAGTTTCCTACCTGAATTTTTCCCTTTAAAAATGCCCCGCACATTGGGTCTATGAGGAACAACATCTTTGATTTCTACATCCATTCCAATCTCTTTTAATTTTTCATATACAAACTTGGCAACTCTTTCTTCATTTCCCTCTGGGTCTCCTTCTCTATATACACTTGGAATTCTAACTAATGCTTGGGTAAGTTCTATTACCTCATCATCATTAATATACGAAAGCACTTCTTTATATACATCTTCTTTCATTTTGTCCTCCTATCTACTTTTTACCCAATCTGGAAAGTCTTGGGTCAAATATATCTCTAAGTCCATCTCCCAACATATTTATACCCATCACCGCAATACCTATGGCAAGTCCTGGGAATATTGCAGGCCATGGCGAGAGTCTCATATAGGTCTGTGCCTCTTTTAACATTCTTCCCCAGCTTGCATTTGGTGGTTGGGTTCCAAGCCCGAGATAGCTAAGTGCAGCTTCTGCAAGTATAGCCACTGCAAATTGCGTTGCAGATTGTACAATAATTGGTGAAATTATATTAGGGAATATATGTTTTAATATAATAACAAATTCTCTATCTCCAAGTGCACGGGCAGCTTGAACAAAATCTCTCTCTTTCATAGAGAGAAAGCTTCCCCTTGTAAGTCGTGCAAAAACAGGTATATTAAAAATACCTATGGCTAATATACTGTTCCTTATACCCGGCCCTAAAATAGATGTGATAAGTATTGCCATGAGAACAGGGGGAAATCCATACAGAACATCCATTATACGCATAGTAATCTCATCTTTCCACCCTCCAGAGTATGCGGCAAATGCCCCAAAGAAAAGCCCAAATAAAAGACCTATACCTACAGATACAATTCCTACAAATATAGAGTTAACCGCACCAACCATGATACGAGAAAATATGTCTCTTCCATATTGATCTGTCCCTAGTACATGTCTCATAGAAGGCGGCTTTAATCTTTCCCTTATATGCATTTTATTTGGATTATATGGGGTCCAAAAAAAACTAAGTATAGCCATGATAACTATAAGAGAGACTATGACAAAACCTATAAGGAAGTTTTTATTTTTTAGATATCTCTTCATTTTAAGTAACTCCTATTCATACTTTATTCTTGGATCAAAATAGCCATATAATATATCTACCACTAAATTTATTAAGATAATGAGCACAGCTATAAATAAAACAATTGCCTGTACTGTAGGCAAATCTCTTTGCCCTATAGACCTCATTACAAGTTGGCCCAGTCCCGGAAGATAAAACACATTTTCAATAACAATTTCACCTGCCATGAGCTGTCCAATTTGAAGACCTATAACAGTAAGAATAGGGATAAAAGCGTTTTTAAGGACATGTTTATATATAACTACTCGCTCAGAAAGTCCTTTGCTCCTTGCAGTTCTTACATAGTCTTCTCTCATTACCTCAAGCACAGAAGAACGAGACATCCTTGCAAGAACCGATGCTCTAACTATCGCAATCGAAAGTGTAGGTAAAATAAGGGATCTTAAAAACGGTATAAGGCCTTTTGAAAAAGGAATAAACCCTCCTGCAGGAAAGATATGAAATTTTACAGCAAAGAAGTATATAAGTAAAATTCCTGTCCAAAAGGCAGGTACAGCTATTCCTATCTGAGAAAATAGCATTACAAGATAGTCTCCTGGGGTCCCCTGATGTGTAGCTGCAAATATACCCAAAGGTATACCTATAATAACACTAAGAAAAATAGCAAAAAAAGTAAGAAATAAAGTGACTTCCATACGAGTTCCAATAAGACTTGCAACTGATGTATCATATGAGATAGAATGTCCTAAATCCCCTGTAAAGACCCCCTTTAACCAATCAAAATACTGGACAATAATAGGCCTATCAAGTCCCATTAAGTGTCTTAGATTCGCAAGCTTTTCAGGTGTCGCCTGAGTACCCAATATGATCTGTGCAGGATCCCCAGGTAAAATATGCAATACAAAAAAGATTATGATAGATACACCTATAAGAACAAGGGTAAAACTTAGAAGCCTTCTCATTATATAGTGAGTCATAGTACCTCCCAAAGAAAAGGGAGGGGTTAACCCCTCCCTTAAATAGAAGATTTATTTTGCCTTCCAAACTTCTGTTACATCTACTGCAATAATTGGATAATTTGCCCACCAATTCATTACATTCTTTCTCATGGCAGGAAGAGATGGTGCCTCAAATAAGAATCCATTTACTGCATCAGATGCAAGAATCCACTGAGCTATAGCAAACAATTTCTTTCTTTCATCTTCATTTGTTGTAGTGAGTGCACGGTGATAAACCTCTCTAAACCATGGGCTATCATATCTGAAGTAATACTTCGGATTTGCATATATCCCTATGTCAAATGCCTCAACATGTCCAATAACTGTAAGATCATAGTCTGCCTTCAAAAATACATTTTGAATCCATTGACCCCATTCAATAAGTTCTATTTTAAGGTTTATACCAACATCTTTCAAAAGATCAGCTATAATTTCTCCAGATTTTACAGAATACTTATAAGGTGCAGGAAGCTTAATAACTGCATCGAATCCATTTGGATATCCTGCTTCCTTCAATAGCTCCTTTGCCTTTGCAGGGTTATATGGATATACCCAGGTAAGGTCTACATAGTACGGATTTGCAGGACTCATATGGCTACCAATAGGTGTACCATATCCAAACATTGCACCATCAATAACAGCCTTCCTATCTATAGCATAACTTATTGCTCTTCTTACCCTTACATCATTAAATGGTTTCCTGGAATTATTGATAGCAAGTATTACATCACCTGTTGTAACTCCACCCTTTATTACTTTAAGATTTGGATCAGCCTCGATATCTGGGACACTTTCAGGGCTTAGGATGTATGCAACAACATCTATATCCCCTGCCTTAAGGGCTGCAAGTTGTGTTGTTTCATCTGGTATAAACTTAAATACTACTTCATCAAGATATGGAAGTTTTGGATTCCAATAATCCTTATTTTTTACAAGTGTTATATGATCTCCCCTTGCCCATTCCTTGAATTTGAATGGACCTGTACCAATAGGCTTACTCTTAAGATCTGCATCATGTCCTTCTGGAACTATTACAGAATCTCCTCTTGCAAGGTTAAAGAGGAACATAAAGTTTGGCTCACCAAGGGTAAATTGAATGGTGTAGTCATCGATTACTTTCATCTTCTTTATTACTCTGAAGAATTCTGGATGTGCATTTTTGGTGTCTTTTTTTGTATTTCTCTCTATTGTATATTTTACATCAGCTGCTGTAAAATCAGAACCATCATGGAATTTTACACCCTTTCTGAGATGGAAGGTATAGGTAAGACCATCTTTTGAAACATCCCAAGATTCTGCAAGTGCAGGTGTAATTTTACCTTCTCTATTTATTTTTACAAGACCTTCATAAACATTGTTATAGACTACTCTATCAATAACTGCTGCGGTGTTTGATGTAGGGTCAAGACCTGGAGGCTCTGCAGGAATAGCAACTACTAACTTTCCACCATACACTGGCTTTTGGGCACCATACCCTACAAATGCAAATAAAAATCCAAACATAGTAATTAAAATTGTAAGAAGAAAAACCTTAAAGAACAAAGACTTCCTCATTAATGCCACCTCCCTTTTAAATTTTAAGATTATACATTTTTATTATTAGAAAATCACCTCCCTTCTTGTATTCGATTAGATACTAAACTAGACTACCAATAATTTCCCCAAAAACTGTTTAGTTCTTTCATTTTTAGGATTTAAAAAGATCTCATCAGGTGTACCTTCCTCTACAATAGCCCCTTCATCCATATAAATTACTCTATCTGCAGCTACCTTTGCAAAACCCATTTGATGGGTTACAACAATCATTGTCATACCCTCTTGGGCAAGTTCTTCCATAACATCAAGTACATCTTTTACCGTCTCTGGATCAAGCGCAGAGGTTGGTTCATCAAACATCATTACCTTTGGATTCATAGCCAATGCCCTAGCAATAGCTATACGCTGTTGTTGACCTCCTGAAAGATTAAACGGATAAGAAGTTGCCTTATCCCGAAGTCCAACTTTTTCAAGAAAACGATATCCTATCTCTTCTGCATCTTTCTTTTTTAATTTTTTCACCTTTGTAAGTGCAAGGGTTATATTTCCAAGTGCAGTATAATTTGGGAATAGATTAAAACTTTGGAAAATCATACCAATATCTTGTCTTAATTTATTAATCTGCGGGGTATCCAGTATAGATGGTACATCCTGGTCTTCCACATAAATCTTTCCTTTTTGGATTCTCTCAAGACCATTTAAACATCTCAAAAATGTACTCTTACCTGATCCGGATGCACCAATAATAGCAACAACTTCATTTCGTTTTACAGAAAGATTTATCCCCTTTAATACATAATTTCTGCCAAAATACTTATGAACATCAATTGCCCTTACAATGTAATCTTCTCTAGTCATTGATAGCCAACCTACTTTCTAAAAATCTTACTATCCTTGACATAATAAATGTCATTACAAAATAAAAAAGTGCAACACCTGTCCATATTTCGAATGACTGAAATGTTCTTGTTATAATCTGTTGTCCTACACGGGTAAGTTCTGCAATAGCAATAGTAGATACCAATGACGAGTCTTTGAGTAGTGCTATAAATTCATTTCCCAGTGGGGGTAGAATCCTAACAAGAGCCTGAGGGAGGATAACATAACGCATTGCCTGAACATAACTCATACCCAAAGATCTTGCGGCCTCCATCTGCCCTCGTGAGATAGATTGTATTCCACCCCTTACTATTTCAGAAACATATGCACCACTGTTTATCCCAAGTGCCGCAACTGCAGAAAGATAAGGTGTGAGTTTTAAGCCTAAAGATGGAAGACCAAAATATACAATAAAAATCTGAACAAGCAGAGGGGTCCCTCTTATAATCTCCACATATACCGTAGAAATCCAATAAAGAATAGGATTTTTAGAGACTCTCATAAGTCCTCCAATTATCCCTATAACAATCCCGACTGCAACGGATAAAGATGTAATCTTTACCGTCATCCAAGCCCCTGCCAAAAGATAAGGAAATGATTGTATTAGTACATTAAAATCAAGGTGCAATTCATCCTCCTTAAACATAATGCTCCCCATATGGGGAGCATTATAAATTTTAATTATAGTTCAATTATTTTTTACTTTGCCTTCTTTCCAAACCATTTTTCATATATTTTATCATAAGTTCCATTTTCTTTCAACTTCTTTAAGGCAGCATTTACTGCTTTATGAAGGTCTTTATCCTCTTTTCTCATGGCTATGCCATAATATTCTACGGTAAATGGCTTACCTACAATCTTAAGAGGGAATCTCTTAATACCATATGCACTCTGTGCAAGGTCGTTGACAACTGCATCAGCCCTGCCGAGCATTACTTCAAAATATGCCTTATCAATAGTATCAAATCTCTTTATTTTTGCCCCTTTAATCTTACTTGCAGCAAAATCACCTGTTGTACCAAGCTGTACAGCTATAACTTTGCCTTCAAGATCTTTTACGGTTTTTATATCATCTCTATCTTTTGCAACAACTATTACTTGTCCTGTTTCAAAGTATGGGTCAGAGAAGGTAACCTTTTTTGCCCTTTCTTTAGTAATAGTCATAGCAGACATAATCATATCATACTTTTTGGATAAAAGACCAGGGATAATACCATCCCATGCAGTATCAATAATTTCCAACTTAAGATTGCCCATCTCCTTTACAAGTTCTTTTAAGAGATCAATATCAAAACCTACTATTTCATTTTTAAAATTGCGATATTCAAATGGTGCATATGTAGCATCATTACCTACTTTTATTACACCACTTTTCATGATCTCATCATATGTACCTGCAAAAGAGACTAAAGAAAAAGCAAAAATTAAAACAAAGGTCACAAGAGCTACTTTTTTCAACATTTCACAACCTCCTTTTTATTTTCATACTAAAAATTATTTTGAAAAATAGTTTAACACAAGGACCTATATATGTCAAGGTTAATTGTCTTTTAATTTGTCCTTAAGCTCATTAAGTGCTTCTTTCTTCATCCGGGAAACATGTCTCTCTGATATACCGATCTCCTCTGCTGTTTCTTTATGTGTGTACCCTTGAAAAAATATATAATAAACGACCTTTTTCTTCAATTCTGAAAGTGTATCTATGGCATCATAGAGTGTAAGTATATCCTCTATAGGAAGTTTAAAGCTTTCATAAGTCTTATGTCTTATCTTTGTCCGTAAAGATTTATAATCAATATTTTGTTTATTTTCACTATCTTCAAAATATTGAAAATAAAGGAGTGTTTTTATTCGAAAATATTCCCTTATTCCATCTTCTTGAATATTTAAAGATTCTCCTATCTCGGAAATAGAAGGTGGCCTCCCACTTTTTTCTTTAAAATCTACTATAAAATTCTCTATGCGCTTTGCCAATGCCCTAAACCACCTTGGATATCTAATGAGTGTAGACTTATCCCTTATATAATGCCTTATAGAGCCCTCTATATATTTTGACACAAATGCAAATAAGGTTTTTTCTCTTTCTGGATCATATGCACGTAGAGCCTCTAAAAGTCCTACCATTCCCTGTTGACGGAGATCATCAAGTTCTATGTGAGATTTTTTGTATTTTCGTGCAATCTTTTCGACTAATGGAAAAAAAGTTTCTATATCTTTAAACTTTTCTTTTTCCATTGTTCAAGATCCTGGAAGATTAACCCTTTCTCAACTAAAGTATCTATAATCTTCTCAATTTTTACATATCTATTAAATTTAGATGGGTCCATCTCTACAGGAAGCTTATATCCTATCTCCAAATACATATTCTGGTCTATAAAAAATAGATATTGAATAATATCTGAGACACCAGGTATAGCATCTCTATTTTTATCTATAAACATATTTATAACATCTATCCTTGGCATAGGGTAAGAATAAGGGTCAATACCTTGGGCCTTAAGCCTTTCATCTATCTGTTTTTTTAAACTTTTCGTATCTGGCCAATCCTTAGATAAAATCATGGCAACATCTAGATCATATTCAAGGTCTCCACTCCCTGTACAGTGATGCATAGTGGGACGAGAATCATCCTCTGTCTCATCCAATTTAAGTCCCTCTTTATTAAGAGAAGAGATAGCAAATACTGGGGAGCTAAGCTCAAGGCTAAGTTCGGCAAGTCCAGCAGATATATCATCTATACGATAAGACATATCTTGTACAGGTTTTTCCGGGGGCACTTTTTGTAAATAATCTATAAATATAGCAATCTTATCTGTTTTTTTCATATCCATTATACGCATAGCATCTTCACGAATTCTGGATATTTTGTGCATCCTTCCTGCTTCAACCATATAAAACCATTCTGAAACCTCTCTAAGTTCTTCTCTTGCATCTTCAAGTTTTTCTTTAAGTTCAGGTCTTTTATATATATTTTCTCCCATAATAAGCGCAGGGGGTATACCACTTTTTTTAGACAACAGTCTTGCTACCAATACCTTTCTAGTCTGTTCCCATGAATAGAAAAGTACTGGGATCTTATTATTTTTTGCAACCAATAACCCAAGCTCCAAAGTAAGGTTTGTCTTACCTCTTCTGGGTGCACCCGCTATACCATAGTAGAATCCTGGTCTTATACCTGATAGTGTTTCATTAAGTATATCAAAGGGAGTAATAGAAAGACCTAAAATTTCTCTATCAACATCTCTTTTTTCCCTATCAGAGAGTTCTTCAAATATACTATCTATCTCAATAGATATCGGCTCTGGTATTTTATTTAGTCTTGATACTTCCATTTAATACCACCCCCATATATTTGCAATTGTTTGGCCCCAAAATAAAGATAAAATAGCCCCTAAGGCAAGAAATGGCCCAAAAGGTATGGGGTCCTTTCTACTTTTAATCTTAAGGAAAAGCAAGAGAATCCCCACAATTCCTCCTAAAATAAAGGATGACAAAAGTGTAATAATTGTAAATTTTACCCCCAAAAAACTTCCAATCATTGCAGAAAGTTTTATATCACCCTCTCCCATTCCACCTCTACTTAGAAAAACTATCAAAAATATAACACCTCCCCCGATCAAAAGGCCAAGGAGGCTATCTAAAAAAATTGTATCTCCCCTTATCAATGAAAGCAAAAGGCCTATAAAAATTCCTGGAAATACTAAGATATCTGGAATTATCATATGTTCCAAATCTATAAATGTAATTATTATAAGAAAAGATACAAAGATAAGAAAGGTAAAAAATAAAAATAGATTGGTACCGTAATGTATGTAAAGCCCTACATACAATATTCCTGTGGTAAGTTCTGTAATAGGATATATTGGAGATATTTTCTCCTTACAGTATCTACATCTGCCCCCTAATAAAAGATAGCTTACTACAGGAATATTATCATAAAATTTTAAAGGGGTACCGCATTTTGGACAATGAGAGGGAGGAAATATAATAGACTCTCTTCTTGGGATCCTATATATACATACATTAAAAAAACTTCCCAAAATAAGGCCAAATATAAAAATGATCGTAATAAAGAGATAATAACTAACCTTCCAACACCTCAACTATTGATAATGTAAACTCTTTGGAGAGGTCTATTAATTTGGGATTTTTTAATGGATTCCCATCTTTATCCTGTATAATCTTTATCACAGGCCGTGCAAGAAGAGGTTTATTTATTTTTGCGACCACTCCTTTTTCTCCTGTATTCAATCTTATCATTACACCTATAGGATATATAGCTACATGTTTTACAAATGCCTCTACCACCCTTAAACTAAAGAGTGTGCCTGCTCCTCCCATAAGATATTCCACCGCCTCATGTGGCAACACCCTTTTTCTATATACCCTATCTGATGTTAAAGAATCATACACATCGGAAACCATGGTAATTTGAGCAAATCTATGTATACGATCTCCTTCGAGTTTTCTCGGATACCCTGTACCATTCATCCTCTCATGATGCTGATACGCCACATGAGCGGCAACCAGGCTTATATCCTGATTCCATCTCAAAAGATCAAATCCGATCCTTGGGTGTTCTTTTATTATTTCATACTCTTTTTTGGTAAGAGGACCTGGTTTTAGGTATATTTTCTTTGGAATTCTTGCCATACCTACATCATGAAGTAAGGCCCCTATGCCCAGGTCCTTTATTTCAAGTTCATTAAGAGAAAGTGCGACACCTAAAACCAGAGAAAGAATTGTTACATTAACCGAATGGGCAAATGTATAATCATTATAAGACCTAAGATCCAAAAGGCTAACTATCAAGTCTCTATTCAAACTTAGGTCATCAAGAATCTTTGAAACTGCACCCCGTGCAAGATCTACTTTTATTCTTTCCTTAGCCTCTTCATCTATACACTTTTCTATATCTATCTCTTCCATTATATTTCTAATTGTATGTATAGCCTCAAGTCTTGTCTTATCAGATATTACATCCTCAACTATAATATCTTCAGTTATACCATCTTCAATATAAGCCCCATTTATCCCAAGCTCTCTGAGTCGTTGAATAAAACGCTCATTTAATTCAATCCCTGCTGCAAGGAGTACCCTACCATCTGATGAATATATAGACTTGGCCAAGCGCATATGTGGCTTGACAAATTTTAAAGAAACCCACCTCATCTTAAAGCTAGGATAAAGCTTTTTCTACGGCTTCTAAAACCCTTTGAGGATTAAAAGGCTTTACTATAAAATCTTTGGCCCCTGCCTGAATAGCCTCAATTACCATAGATTGTTGTCCCATTGCACTACACATAATAATTCTTGCATTAGGATCGATCTTTTTTATCTCTTTAACTGCCGCAATACCATCCATTTCAGGCATTGTAATATCCATAGTAACAAGATCTGGTTTTAATTCTTTATATTTTTCAACTGCCTGAAGACCATTTTCTGCCTCTCCTACAACTTCATAACCATTGCTTGTAAGAATATTTTTTATCATCATTCTCATAAATGCAGCATCATCCACAATTAATATGCGAGCACCCATTTTTTATTCCCTCCTTGTCTTTTTTTCGATATCTTTTACTAAAGTAGCTATATCCAGAATAAGGGCCACCTTTCCACTTCCCAGTATTGTGGAACCTGCAAGCCCTGGAATCTTTCCAAAGAGCCTACCCTTTCCAAGATAAGCCCCTAAGCTCTTAATTACTACATCTTGACCTCCTATAAGTTCATCAACTATTATTCCAAGTTTTCTCTGATCAGCTTTTACAACTACTATAAGCATCCTATCAGGGTCCTTTTCCTTATCTTCCATATCAAATATCTCACCCATACTTACCAAGGGCAATACCATTCCCCTTAATTTAATTACCCTATGGCCCTTAACCATTTTAACACGAGAAGGAATCTCCTCATTTTTTATCCTTATAATCTCTTCCACAGAGATAAGTGGAATTGCAAAAGTAATATTTATAGCCTCAACTAAGAGCGCCTTTATTATAGCAAGGGTTAGTGGGAGTTTCAATATAAACTTACTTCCTTTACCTGGTACTGACTCTACCTCTATCTGACCTTTAAGGCGCTCAATTCCATCTTTTACTGCATCAAGACCAACACCCCTACCTGAGACATCTGTAACCTTTTTTGCAGAACTAAATCCAGGTAAAAAGATAAAGTTTATAATCTCCTCATCTGAAAGTCTTGAAAGTTCCTCAGGTGTTGCAAAACCCTTACGAATCGCTGCCTCTTTTATCTTTTCAGGGTCTATTCCCCCTCCATCGTCCTCAATCTCTATTATAATATGACTCTCTTCATGCCTTGCGCTTAACTTTATAGTACCTACAGGATCTTTTCCTTTTGCAATCCTTTCTTCTTCTGGTTCTATTCCATGATCTACAGCATTTCTCAAAAGATGTATAAGGAGGTCTCCCATTTCTTCTATCACAGTTCTATCAAGTTCTGTGTCTTCACCGCTCATGATGAAGTTTATCTTTTTCCCCATTTTCCGGGAAAGATCCCTCATCATTCGAGGAAATCTACTAAATAACTGACCTATAGGAAGCATCCTTGCCTTCATTATATTTTCCTGAAGGTCATTTGCTATTCTCTCAATATGAGATACTGTATCACGAAGTTCATCTGATATTTCACTTTCTTTATACCTTGCCTCTAAAATCTCCCCAATCTGGGCAAGTTTACTTCTATCTATAACAAGCTCCCCTACCAGGTTCAAAAGCACATCTAACTTTTCTATACTTACCCTTATGGTATGTTCTTGTTTCTTTTGAGGTTTTGCCTGAGCTTTATCTTTTGCAGCCTTGGGTTGTGTTTGAGCAGTTTTTTCTACCTTTTTTACATCTTGCTCTTTTTTTGTCTCCTCTTTTGGAACCGTCTTTTCCTCCAAAGGTTGAGATCCTTTTCCAGAGATAGCCTCTTTTGCCTTCAAGGGCTTTATCTCAACCCTTTCTATTTCAGAGATATTAGCTATTGCTTTATAAACAACATCTTTATCTTCTTTCGAGATAAATATAAGTTTAAAATCTCTATCAAACTTTTCTGCTTCAAGGTCAGAGGCATCAGGTACGGATTTTACTACTTCTCCCATTTCCTTTAATTTATTAAATACCATAAATGCCCTTACTGCTTTCATGAGTGTCTCTGAAGATAAGGTGACCTCTATATAATAAATATTTAAGCCCTTCTGTTCTGCCTCTTCGAGGACTAACTTATCGTATTCATTCAACTCTATCCCTATATCCCCCTCAAAGCTCCTTTCCTGAGGTTCTTCTTTTTGTTCCTCTTTTACTTCTTCTTTTTCTTTTTTATCGGTAGATGAAGAAGGAGTGCCTGATGCTGCCTTTTCTAACTTTTCCAATAGTTCATCTACATCCATTACAGGCTCTTCTCCATTTTCTATCATATCCTTCATAGCATTTAGGGTATCCAAGCATTCAAACATGAGATCGACTATATCTGAGGTAACTTCCATCTCTCCTTTTCTAATCTTATCCAAGATATTTTCACCTTTGTGGGCCACCTCTGACATGAGGGTGAACCCCATAGCTGCAGATGAACCTTTAAGGGTATGGAAATATCTAAACATCTCATTTAATACTTCTTTATTATCACTTTCTTTTTCTAATTCTAAAAGAGCCTGTTCTATTTTCTCAAGTTGGTCTTCAGCCTCTGAGAGAAATATGCTTATATATTGGCTGGTATCATAAGTATCTCCCATAGTCACTCCTCCTTAATACTCATTTTAATAATAGCATCAGGAATCTCTTCAAGGGGTACTACAAGGTCGACACTACCTTCTTCGATTGCCACCCTTGGCATCCCAAAAACTACACATGTCTCCTTGTTTTGGGCTATAGTTTTCCCACCCCTCTCCTTTATTTTCTTAAGCCCTTGTGCCCCATCTCTTCCCATACCTGTCATAACTACTCCAAGCGAAAATTTGCCATACTCCTCTGCTATAGAAAAAAACATAGGGTCTGCTGCAGGTCTTTGCCCCCAGATACGTTCACCCTTCTTAAGAACAACTCTTCCATTTCTTATTTCCATATGGTAATCTCCAGGTGCTATATATGCTGTGTACTTTTCCAGCCTCTCCCCCTGTTCGGCCTCTTTTACATGAAGCTTGGATATCTTGTCCAAACGCTCTGCAAGTGCACGGGTAAAGCCAGGAGGCATATGCTGTACTACTGTTATAGGTATAGGATAATCTTCGGGAAACTCCCTAAATATTGTCCTCAAAGATGGGGGACCCCCTGTAGATATACCTATACCCACTATACTAGCCGTAAACTTTTTACTCCCAATTTTTTTAATACTTGGAGTCTCTGTTTCCTCTTTCTTTTTCTCTATTCTTTTCAATTTTGCCATTGCCGCAGCTTTTACCTTTGCAATTAGATTATCAGCAATAATAGAAAAGGCTTCACTCCTTATACCCGTAGGCTTAGGGATAAAATCAAAGGCACCAAGTTCGAGTGCCTCAAGGGTCACTTTTGCCCCCTCATATGTATGACTACTTACCATTATTACAGGGACAGGATGTTCTTCCATGATCTTAGAAAGTGCAGTAAGACCATCCATTCTTGGCATCTCTACATCCATAGTTACAACATCTGGTTTAAGTCTTTTAATCTTTTGTATTGCCAAGTAACCATCTGGTGCTGTACCTATGACTTCTATCTCAGGATCCCTTGTAAGGATATCAGATATAAGCTTTCTCATTAAAGCAGTATCATCAACCACTAAAACTTTTATCTTATTCATGATTCCTTCCTGTAAAGTATCGCTCCTTCTATCTTTGTAAATTTAAATTCTTTCGAGATTCCATAAAGAGACTCTGCATGGCCAACAAAGAAATAACCCCCAGGATTCAAAGAATCATAGAATTTCTTTACAACTTTCGTTTTTGCCTCTTTATCAAAGTATATCATAACATTTCTACAAAATATTATATCCATACCTGGGAAACCGGGATCAGAAATGAGATTATGAGTCTTAAATTCTATTAGTCGTTTTAATGTATCTTTTACCTTATAATAACCATCAGGGAGCTTTGTAAAATATTTTTCCCTTAGCGGTTCATCTACCTTTTCAAGCTCTGACTCAGGATAAACACCTTCTTTCGCTATATTCAGCACTTTTATACTAAGATCTGTAGCAACAATTTTAAAATCAAACTTTTTAGCTCTTACCCCTGCCGATTCCAGATATGTTATAGCTATAGTATATGGCTCCTCTCCCATAGAACATCCGGCAGACCAGACCCTTATCTTTCTTGTTCCATCTTTTTCATGTTTTTCCATAAGTTCAGGGAATATCACTTTCTTTAAGGCCTCAAAATGTTTCGGGGTTCTAAAGAAACTTGTTTCATTAGTTGTAAGAACCACAAATAGTTCCTTAAACTCATCTTCTCCCGCTTTTTTATTAAGGTAATCATAATACTCCCTAAAGGTGTTTAGTCCCAAAGCTTTAAGTCTTTTGTATAACTTATGCCCAAGTGCAAGTTTTTTTGATTCAGGGAAAAATATACCTGTCTTTTTATATATAAAATCCCTGAATAAAATGTAATCCTCATCACTTAACTTCCTATTTTTCAAAAAATCAGTATTAATCATTCCCTCCAAACTCCTTTTTTCATTATTATATTTTTATATCAATATGTTTAACTTCTTTCTTTACAAGAAGAACTTTTTTGGTTTTTTCTTTTTCTTCTTTTACTAATGGTTCTCTTTTCCTTTTTTGGGGTTCTCTTTCTGAGCCCCTTCTTCTCTGGTGTTCATCTTTTATTTTTGTCTCCTGGGCATCATTTCCTTCTCCCTTTTGAATTTGCTCTTTTTTTCTATCTGCCTCTCTTTGAAGTTGAATGGCGAACTGACCTTGTTGTAAGTTAGGTGTATCATTTCTTGTCTGGGCCACCTTTGCCACCTCTACAGAGGCATTTATAATATTTTGTAAATCTATAGGTCTAAGTGCCACCTGTCCCACCCTCCCTATGCATCTGAAATCTTTATCTCATTACCCTCAAGGTAAAATTTCACACCCCGCAATGCATCTCTAACTTTATAGAAATTTTCATCAAACATAATAATAACACCAGGAAACACAGTATCTTTTATTATTATAACAGAATTTTTAAATTTTTGAATTAAATTATCTAAAGATAATATCTCTTTCTGAATAGTTTCTACTTCTTTCATCAAGGTATCATATGTTGCTAATAGCTTCTTTACTAATACCTCCTGTGGAGGAGACATTTTTAGTTCTTTTCTTAAAAAGGACTTTTTTAATTTCTCAAAGGTAAAATCCTGTCCAAATACCTTTATTTTTACATCTAAGCTTTGTATAAGTTTACTCTTTTCTTTTAAACTCTCTCTTAAATTTTTTATTTTATTAGTAGTATCTACAGGTTTTTTAATCTTTAAAACTGTATGTGTACCAAATTTTGAGCCCACAATTCTTGCCACTATACCCTTCTCTGCTTGAATTTCTCCCCCTGTAATAATACCCTTTCCCTCCACAATAACACTCTCTCCTGCAGATATATTACTATGCATAATAGCAGAATGAGAAATTATATCTTTTTTTGCAAATGCCTTTGCCCCATCTATAAAACCTACAGTAATACTACCATCACTTTTAAGTAAAGATCTATTTTTACCTATAAAAGATTTTCTTATTATTATATCTCCTTCTGATATTATATCACATTCTTCAGCAGATTCATATACCTCCACCTTTCCTTTGGCCTCTATTTTAAATCCAGGTTTAACATTTCTCCTTATTATAACATTTCCAGGAAAACTAACATTACCCACAGAAAAATCAAGATTGCCTTTTACCTCATAGACTGGAAATACACTAATTTTCTCATCTTCCTCGATAAGTTGCCCATCTATCTTCGATACAAGTATATTTGGATCATCTTTAGATATCTCAACATTTAATCCTATCGGTAAAGGAACTTCTCTTCCAGGCCTTGATGGTACAATTTCCCCTTTTACACTTATACCAGGAGAGCCCTCTGTAGGAGGCTTACGCTTTAAAATAACCTCCCCTTTTTTTACAATCACTGTCGTATCGAGTTCCCTATAATCTACCCTGCCATCTTCTAAAATCTTAGGTTTAATCTCCCTATCGGTATTATGTAATAACTCTATAATAGCATCTTTTCCAGGGGTAGGGGGTTTACCCACTGCAACAAGGTATCTTTGTCCTATTTTAAAAACATCGGGTAAATTCTCTTTTATACCGTAACTTAGCCCTTGGTCTCTAAGAAAATCAAGGATGACCTTTTTTTCTAAATACTCCTTCTCTAACACACCGTCCTCTTCTGAAACTATCTCTACATAGGCCTCCATATTGTTTTTGGAGAACTCAAGCTTTATCTTCACCTCTTATCCCCCCAAAGCCTCATTTAACCTTGATCTTAATAAAAGTAAGGTTTTAGTATGGATTTGAGAAATTCTTGATTCAGATAATCCCAATACTTTTGCAATTTCTTTAAAACTCAAACCCTCATAGTAGTACAAACTAATTATATATCTTTCCCTTTCAGGTAAATTATCTATTGTCTCTTTAAGTACATCTCTTAGGCTTTCATCTAATGAAATAGTCAGTGGATCATATTTTAAATCCTTTGCCTCCCATTCTCTCTCCTCTAGAGAAACAAGGCCTATCCCTCTTACCTCTGCAAGCATTTTTCGAAATTTATCTACACTTACCCCTAATTCCTCGGCCATTTCTTCATCGGTAGGGATTCTACCGAGTTCCTGTTCTTTTTTTTGATAAAGTCCTTCTATCCTCTTGACTTTATCCATAAAGGAACGAGGAAACCAACTAAGTGTACGAATATTGTCAAATATAGCCCCTCTAATTCTTATACGAGCATAGTTTTCAAACCTTACATTCTTTTTAAGGTCGAACTTTCTTACTGCATCTATCAGACCAAAGATACCATAACTTTCAAGGTCTTCTTTATCAACATTTCCATATAAAAGGGGGTATACCTGATTTACCACCGATTTTACAATTGGTAAATATCTTTCTATTAGTCTCTTTTCTATACTTTTATCATCGGTATTTTTATAAAGTTTCCATAATTGCTCTTCTGATAAATCATTAGGCCTCAAAGGACCTTCTCTCCTTTTCCTATAGTCTTAATAAGGACTTTTCCATCTTCTAAATAAAACTCCATAGTTCGTGCATAATTTGCACCTGTATCTTCTGCAACTATAGGAATATTTAGCTTTTTTAGATTTTCCTTTACTGCTTCTACATTTCTACTACCTATATTTAATACACTACTTTTAGATTTTGCAGAAGATGCAAACATCTGCGCACCTCCTGCAATCTTTGCTACCAATTTATTCTTTCTCCCTCCAATCTTTACTATATCCTCTACAATGGCAGGGATACCGGTATCTGCAAACTTGGGAGAACGAGGATCAGCTTTAAATTTATCACTTGATGGCAACATAACATGGATAAGGCCTCCTACCTTCTTATCAGGGTCATAGAGACTTACACCTACACAAGAGCCTAATGCATATGTAATAAGCATAGCAGAGCTATCATTACTTACGGCCATATCGGCCATTCCAACCTTTATTATCTTACTCACCTGTATCCACCCCTACAGCTTTTAATATCTTTGAAAGTGACCCTGGAGTTGGTAGGAAAAAGAAAAAGGCATTAAAATCTTCTTCTCCAATGATAAATTCTGTCTCTATGATAAGTGCATAATCCTCTATCTCCCCTATAGCAACTAATATAGAACTTAACAAGGACTCGGCCATGTCCATACCAAAAGCAGGTGTTGTAGGATAGATCTTAAAGGATGTAAATTCTGAAAGTGCATTTAGAAAAGACCCACATAGAATATTCCCTACCTCTTGTAACATAGACTGGGCCATTTCAGATATAGGAGGAAAATCCTCCTCCATCCCTGTAAAAAGCCTCAAAAGTAGTTTAATACTCTTTGTAGGAAAGAGAAACAATATTTCTCCATTTAAATCTCCTTCAATTTCAAAAAAAATTCCACCTACCAGCGCCTCTCTCTCACCTAAAACCGTATATATCTCATTAAAGGGCAATACGGAAACCCTAGGAACTCTTATATCCACTTTCTGTCCTATCATTTGAGAAAGAGAGGTGGCGGCATTCCCCATTCCAATGTTAGAAAGTTCCTTTAGAACATCGAGATGGAAATCCTTTAGATCCTCAAATTTTATCATGCTACTATACCCCCTTTTCTTCGTTGATTCACCAGACCTTTCTTTATCATCTCTCTTTGTTTATCAAAAATATACCTAATTATTTCTGTTCTATCTTTTTCATTAATCTTTACAAATCTTACCCCTACACCTATTTCATCAGGATAGTCTACCCTTATCTCATCGGCAATCCTAACTATCTCTCCCACTACATTAAATCTCTTTTCCCTTCCTGGTAAAGTAAAAGAGATTTCAAGGAGATTACCAATTTTTGCTATGTCTTTTTTTATAACAAGAAGCATTCCATTCCCACTTATATTTTTTGTAAATCCATTTAAAAATCTATCCTCCTTACTTCCAAGTTCTATATCATTAAGTTCCTTACGATCAACCAATTTGTACTTTACCTTCATATCTTCTGATACAGCTATCTTATATGAAACCCGAATAATATCATCAAGTCTTACAAATTCCCTTCTCTGAAATCTAAGAATCTCTTTAGGTTTTGATATAACTACAAATGGAAGCCTTCCCGTACGTGAATCTGATATCTTTGCATTAAATTGATATATAGCATCTTTTTTAGGAAAAGAAACTCTTACCCTTGTTCCATTTCTTAGATACACATACACCTTTCTTTCTCTATCAAAAGGAGCGGCTAAAACGATACTATCTTTTGTAATATCCTCTACCCTTGTAACAAAATTCTTTCCACCTACAGGTCCATCTAATACTTCAAGGTATACATTATCATTAATTGATAAGATACTCTCTAGTTTGGGCATATTTTAACCAACCTTTTCCTTTATAGAATTTAAAAGTCTTCTAAAGAAAGTGGGTCTTTTCACATCTTTTACCTCATCATTTTTGTTAAGAAGAAAAAGTGCAATATTATTTATACATTTTGTAGCAATACTATCAGGATAGAGTATATAAAAAGCATCTTGAGAAAGAACAGATTTTGAAACTATGCTATCATAGTATACATAACCCAATTTCTTAACATCTACTCCTAAAAACTGTTTTGCAACAAGCAGTATCCCCCGTGTTACCAATTCAAATTCTTCTTCTTTTCTTATCATATTTACCAAAAGATTTATATTCACATCATTTTTTGATGAGGCTATAATCTTTATAAGGGCATATGCATCAGTTATCGCTGTAGGTTCAGGCGTAGTCACAACTATAACCTCATCAGAGGAAAGAACAAAATCCAATACATTATCATCTATACCAGCCCCTGTATCTATTATAAGTATACCATCTTCATTTTCTAAAGAGGAGAGTTTCTCTAAAAATCTTTCCCTCTCTTCTTTAGAAAGATTTGCAAGTTCAGAGACTCCAGATGTGCCTGGGATTATGTTTACACCCATGGGCCCTTTAACAAGAATCTCTTCTAACTCTTTTTCTCCTCTTATTACATGTGCAAGATTGTACTTAGGGGTTATCCCTAATATCACATCAATATTGGCAAGTCCCAGGTCAGCATCCAGTATATATATTTTTTTATTTGTTTTCTCAGCAAGGGCTATTGCAAGATTAGTTGCAATATTTGTCTTGCCTACACCGCCTTTGCCAGATGTAATAGCTATACTTCTTAGGCGTTGAGTCTTAACATCCTCTGGTATTTCGCCGCTCTCAATTACTATTTGCCTTAATTTCGCTGCCTGGTCCCCAACGATATTCATCATACATACACCTTTCCAGGATATTATTCATTGTTGCCACATCTATATCATCAGGAACATTTTGACCAAAGGTGATATAGGAAATGGGCAAATGATATTCTTTCATTAATTTAAACATATTACCCAGAAAAAGACTAGACTCATCAAGTTTAGTAAATATAAACTTATCTATATTTAATGGAATAAATCTCTCTACAGCCTCTTTTAGGTCTGTATATCTTGTCCCTATGCTTAAAACCAGATACACCTCTTTAGGAAAAATCTTTGTCACGAATCCCTTAAGTTCTGACATTCTCAATTCATTTTTAGGACTTCTCCCTGCTGTATCAACCAAAATAAGATCTGCATCATTATAAGCCTTTACTATTCTTTCAAGCTCCAAAGGGGTAAAAACTACATTAAAAGGTACCCCAAGGATTTCAGCATAAGTTCTTAACTGCTCTACTGCTGCTATCCTAAAGGTATCTATACTTACAAGTACAACCTTTTTCTTCATATTAAGCGTAAAAAAAGCTGCTATCTTTGCAATTGTAGTAGTTTTACCTACCCCTGTAGGGCCTACAAAAAATATAACTTTATTAGGTTTATCTATATCTATAGGTCCAGAAAATAGAAATAGTCCTTCTAGTTTCTCTGTGACTTTTTCCATTAAGGCATTATCATCATCTAGCAAATCGCCAGATAGTTCTCTTTCTATCTCTCCTACCAAATTTGCAGAAAATGCTTCATCCAATTCATTTTTTACCAAAACTTCATAAAGATTCTGTAACTTTTTACTTTTAAAAACAGGTGTATGGTATTTAAAAAGAGGAATGGGAGGTTGTACTATATTATCCTGTGTATTTTCTTTATATATTTTATCTTCTACATCTTCGGGATAATCACTTGCTGCAACTATCTCTACCATTTTTTTTGCAAAAAGGCCAAAAAAACCACCTACCTTAACATTGCGGGTTTCAAGAATTACCGCTTGTGGACCCATCTCATCTTTTACCATCATAAGCCCTTTTTGCATATTTGTTGCCCTATAAGTTTTGATTTTCAACTTACCCTCACCATACCTACGGTTTTAAGATTTATATCAGTACTTATTTCATTATACGATAAAACTACTAAATTTGGCAATACCCTTTCTGTAAATAATTTTATATATCTCCTTAGGTTTGGAGCACATACAAGGACAGGCTGGTGTCCTGTAGAACTTGCCCTCTCCATCTCCTTAGAAAGAGATTGAAGAAACTTCTGGGCAAATCGAGGCTCGAGTGCAAGATAGCTTCCCTCTTCTGTCCTTTGTATCGAATCTGCAATCTTTTTTTCTAATTCAGGGTCTAATGTAATAATCCAAAGCTCACCATTTTCATCAAGATACCTTGACACTATAGATCTACTTAGTGCCACTCTTACATATTCTGTAAGTAAATCTATATCTTTCACTTGTGGAGCATAATCTCCTAATGTCTCAAGAATCGTTACCATATCTCTAATAGAGACCTGTTCTCTGAGCAAGTTCTTCAATACTTTTTGTACCTCTCCTATAGTCATAACATCAGGGATAAGCTCATCTACTACAGCAGGGTAATTTTTCTTTACATTATCTATAAGACGTTTTACATCTTCCCTTGTCAAAAGTTCATGTGCATATCTCTTTATCACCTCTGTAAGGTGGGTAGAGATTACAGATGTAGGGTCTACCACAGTATATCCTGCAAGCTCCGCTTCCTCTCTATCTTCCTCTTTTATCCACAAGGCAGGGAGCCCAAAGGCAGGCTCTTTTGTCTCTATTCCAGTTATCTTTTTCTCTGCAGTACCGGGATTCATAGCAAGATAGTACCCAGGCATAACTTCACCCTCTGCCACCTTTACTCCTCGAATTTTTATCTGATAAGTATTAGGTTTTAACTGTACATTATCCCTTATCCTTATAGGTGGAACTATTATTCCAAGGTCCATAGCTATCTGTTTTCGAACCATAGTAATTCTATTTAAAAGGTCTCCACCTTGCTCTGGATCTACTATAGGAATAAGGGAGTATCCTATCTCAAGTTCCATAGGGTCAACTTGAAGAAATGATTCTACTGTCTCTTCTTCTTGAGGTGGGGGTTTTGCCTGTTCCTCCTCTTCTAATTCTCTCTTTGCCTCCTCTTCCTCCTTTACCAACTCTTCTCTCTGGAGGGCATATGAGGTAAATCCTGAAAGTGCAGAGAGAAAGAAAAATGGAAACTTCGGAAGACCAGGAACTAAAGCTAATCCAAATAAGATAAAGGACAAAAGTGCTAAAATCCTTGGATTTGAAGTAAACTGGTTACTTAAATCTATCCCCAGATTAGATTCTGCAGATGCTCGAGTAACCAAGATACCTGTAGCTGTAGATATGATAAGTGCAGGAATTTGTGCAACAAGGCCATCACCCACTGTCAAAAGTGCGTATCTTTTCAGTGCCTCATCCGCAGCCATCCCAAGTTGCATTACCCCTATAATTACCCCTGCCATTATATTTATAAATGTAATAATAATTCCTGCTATGGCATCTCCTCTTACAAATTTACTTGCACCATCCATTGCCCCATAAAAATTGGCCTCTTTTGTAATCTCTTCTCTCCTTCTCCTTGCCTCTGCTTCATCTATGAGGCCTGCATTTAAGTCAGCATCTATACTCATCTGCTTTCCAGGCATTGCATCAAGGGTAAACCTTGCTGCAACCTCTGCCACCCTTTGGGCACCATTTGTAATAACCACAAACTGAATAACAACAATGATCAGAAAAACAACCATACCTACTACATAATTTCCTCCTACTACGAATTTCCCAAATGTATCTATGATCTTTCCTGCATATGCGTGTAAGAGAATAGATCTTGTAGAGGATATATTAAGCGCTAACCTAAAAAGTGTTGTAATCAAAAGCAAAGACGGAAACACAGAAAGATCTAAGGGTTTTTTTATGTACATAGTCAAAAGGAGTATCACTACAGATAGTGAAATATTTGTGGCGAAAAAAAGATCAAGTATAGGCGGAGGAAGTGGTATGATTATCATACCCAAAATCCCCACCACTCCAACAGCTATCAAAAGGTCTTTTTGATTTATGATGCGTTCTACAAGAGTATTCATATCATATTCTTACCCGAGCATTTTCCATTTTGTATATATATGCCAACACTTCAGCTACAGCCCTATACAATTCCTTTGGTATCTCTTCTCCGATCTCCACTTTTTCATAAAGTTCTCGCGCAAGGGGAGGGTTCTCTACTATCGGTATATGATTTTCTCGTGCTATCTCTTTTATCTTCTCTGCAATAAGTCTTGCACCTTTTGCCACAACTTCAGGGGCCCTCATACCGCTTTCATACTTTAAGGCAACGGCAAGGTGAACAGGGTTTGTAATTACAACCTTTGCCTTAGGAACCTCCTGCATCATCCTCTGTCTTGCCATCTGTCTTTGCATACTTCTTATACGAGACTTTACTTGAGGATCCCCTTCTGTCTGTTTATATTCATCTTTTACCTCTTGTTTTGTCATCATAATACTTTTTTCAAATTCGTATTTCTGAAAGGCATAGTCTAGTATAGCTATTATAAATAAAAATCCTATAATCTTAAACATGGTACCAAAAAGAATTTTCACAAAAGAAGAGACTATCTCTCCTATATCCATATAGGTATAATTGGAAAATATAGAAACATTAAGTCGTATACTAGAAAAAATTATATAACTTATACCCCCTACCTTAAAAAGGGCCTTTGCAACCTCCATGACTCCCCTTTTTGAAAAAAGCTTTTGTGCACCTTTTATAGGATTTATTCTATCAAATTTAGGGGAAATAGATTCAAAAGAAAACATAAGGCCTGTTTGGCTGACCCCAACTAAAATACCTGCCACCATTAAAATAACGATCATAGGCATCATCAACTTAAAAATGACACCTACACCCTTCGAAAAATAGGAAAAAAAACTATTTGCAGAGACATCTATCGTATAAAGACCTGAAAATACAGCCTTCATTATTTGAAATAGACCTTTAAAAAAGACAGTTCCCAAAAAGAGAAAAAAAAGGGTTGCCGCCAAGATAATAACTACATTATTTAGCTCTTGACTCTTTGCAACTTGCCCCTTTTTCCTTGCTTCCCTCCTGCGCCGAGGCGTAGGTTTTTCAGTCTTTTCTTGTCCAGGCATAGAAACTCTTCACCTTTTTAAAAAGATTTATTTTTTTATTATAACACAGATTATTATTTTGTAAAAGCTTTTATTACAGATATCCATGCATCTTTTAAATTTTTAGCACTATACCCTCCCCCTCCAAAAATAAGCACTTTATTATCAAAATATTGTTTGCTCAAATATTTTATAAATTCAATTGTTTCTTGGTACCCACTTAAAGTATAAGAAAGATGAGAAATAGGGTCCCCTAAAAAACCATCTACACCAGCCTGCACCAAAAGAAAATCAGGGGAAAACTGCTTTACTATATCTTCTGCACTCATAATAGCCTTTATAAGCTCTTCATCTGTTGCAGAGGGTAAAAGAGGAATATTGAATTTAGTCCCTTTTGCATCACCTTCACCGGTTTCATATTCAAAACCTGTGCCTGGATAGAGATATCTTCCATTTTCATGTATATCTAATATAATTACTCTTTTATCATCATAGAATCCATACATTACTCCATCACCGTGGTGGGCATCTATATCTATATAAAAAACTGAAGCTACTCCTTTTTTATCAAGTAGATATGAAATGGCAACTCCTGGGTCATTGAACACACAAAATCCCGCCGCAGTATCTCTTTTTGCATGGTGGAGTCCTCCTGCAATTTGAAATACCGGTTCTTTGTTAGAGAGTACAAGGTCTATACCTAAAATAGCACTTCCTACTAAATAAGATGCTGCCTCATATACTCCCCTAAATGCCGGTGTATCACCATAATCAAGATACCCTTTTCCTATTTTAGATTGTTTCTCTACAAATTCTACATAAGAAGGGGTATGAAAGAGAGAGATATCAGAAAATGAGGCTAATTTAGGAGGTAAAATTTTAATGGGTAATTCTTTCTTTAAGATACTAAACTCTTTTTCAAAAAGGGTATAACGAGAGGCATTAAAGGGGTGGTTTGGGCCAAAGGAGTAAAGTTTTGAATGCTCTCCCCATATTACATACATACTTTATCATCCTCCTTTTATAAGGGATAGGGGACCCCCTATCCCTTATAAAATTTTTCTAATATCTCTATTACATAATCCAATTCCTCTCTTTTTAGTTCAGGAAAAATAGGAAGTGCTATTACCTCTTTCGATACCTTCTCAGCCACAGGAAAGTCACCAGGTTTATAACCAAGATATAGAAGCGCCTTCTGAAAGTGAAGGGGTACAGGATAGTAAATAGCATTTCCTACTCCATGTTCATTTAAAAATCTACTAAGTTCATCCCTTTTTTCTGTTTTTATAACATACTGATGAAAAATATGGGAGCCATCATCAGGTACATGAGGTGTTTTTATCGGTAAATCAAGTGCTTTTATTTTATCATTATAATATTTTGCAATCTCTACTCTCTTTTTATTAAAAGAATCAAGATATTTTAATTTTACCCTAAGTATTGCTGCCTGTATTTCATCCAATCTACTATTTGTTCCTACGATTTCGTGATAATATCTCTTTTTAGAACCATGTGAACGAATCATATTTGCCATTTCATAAAGTTTTTCATTATTTGTAACAATTAGTCCTCCATCACCATAGGCCCCAAGATTTTTTGTAGGGAAAAAACTAAATGCACCGAAATCACCAATGGTTCCCCCTTTTTTCTCTTCCCCATCTACTTTACATATTGACCCGATTATTTGCGCAGCATCTTCCACTATATGTACTCTATACTTTTTTGAAAGGAAAAAGAAATCCTCCATATTTGCACATTTTCCAAAAAGATGCACAGGCAGTATCACCTTTATTTTGCCCTTATGTTTTTTTAAGATATCCTCTGTCTTCTCTGGAGAAAGGGAGAAGTCTTCCTCCTCTATATCTGCAAAAATAGGGGTTCCTCCTGCATTTATTATCTCCTCTGCTGTTGCAAAAAAGGTAAAAGGTGTAGTAATTACTAGATCATCCTTTTTTAAGTTAAAAGCCCTAAGAGATATGAGTAAGGCAGATGTCCCTGAAGAGACTCCTATAGCAAATCTTGATCCTAAATAATCTGCTACCTCCCTTTCAAAATTCTTTACATTTTCACCTAATATAAATATGCCACTTTCCAAAACTGAAAATATAGCCTTATCTATTTCTTCCTTAAGTATTTTATATTGCCTCTTTGGTGTAAAAATAGGTACCCTCATTTGAATAAATTATAACCCCTTTCTATAGCTTCTTTATTTAGCAAAAGAATATCTTCACCTGCCTTTTTTAAGCTGCTTCTCATAGCCTCGATTGCTCTATCTTTTGGAAAAATTCCTGTAACTCCTATATATGCACCTATCATTACCATATTTGCCACTTTTGGATTTCCTATTTCTTCTGCTATATCATTTGCAGGGACCTCATATACTTTTATATCAGTCCTCTCTGCCTTTTTATCTATAAGAGAGCTATTTATAAATAAGTATCCTCCTTTTTTTACCATAGGTTCAAATTTATCAAGGGAAGGTCTGTTCATCACTATAGCAGTAGTAGGTGTAGATGTAACAGGTGATCCTATAAGGTCAGAAGAGATAATTACTGTACAGTTAGCTGTACCACCCCTCATTTCCGGTCCATAGGAAGGATACCAAGAAACACTTTTTCCCTCAAGCATGCCGATATATGCAAGAAGCCTTCCCATAGACATGACTCCTTGTCCACCAAAGCCTGCGATTATTATCTCCTCATGCATTGTTTTCACCTTCCTCTTTATCTTTATCCTTAAATACCCCTAAAGGATAAACAGGGATCATCTTCTCCTTTATCCAATTATTTGCCTCAATTGGTGTAACACCCCAATTAGTAGGACAAGTAGAAAGCACTTCAATAAGAGAAAATCCCTTTCCTTCTATCTGATTTTTAAATGCCTTTAGTATTGATTTTTTCGCTTTCAATATATTCGCCCCATTATTAAGGGCAACCCTTGCTATATAGTAACTACCTTCTAATTGGGCAAGCATTTCTGATATTCTTATGGGATAGCCTGCCACCTTCGGGTCCCTTCCGTAAGGGCTTGTTTCAGTAACTTGACCTATTAAAGTGGTCGGGGCCATTTGCCCCCCTGTCATACCATAAATTGCATTATTTATAAAAATTACTGTTATATTTTCTCCTCTATTTGCCGCATGTACTATTTCTGCGGTACCGATTGCTGCAAGGTCCCCATCTCCTTGGTATGTAAAAACTACCTTATCTGGATGAACCCTTTTTATCCCTGTGGCAAGAGCTGGGGCTCTACCATGTGGAGCAACAATGGTATCTACATTAAAAAATAGATAGGCAAATACAGAGCATCCCACAGGGGCAACTCCTATAGTATCCTCAATTACTCCAAGCTCTTCCAATGCCTCTCCAACAAGTCTATGGGCAATTCCGTGATGACATCCGGGGCAATATGTAAATGGCATATCTGTAAGCCCTTTTGTACGAGTAAAAACCTTTTCCATTCCCTCGGGAATATTTATCTTTTTCTCTGACATGGCTACCTCCCCAGAATCCTTTTAATCTCTTCTTCTAACTCCTTTGGTGTAATAACTACACCACCTGGTCTCCCATAAAAATGAATATCTGCCTTTCCTTTTACGGCCTTTTCTACATCTTCTACCATTTGTCCTGCATTCATTTCCGAAACCAATACCTTTCCAATTCGAGATGCAACTTCGTAGACCTTTTCAGAAGGGAAAGGCCAAAGTGTAATAGGTCTTAATAGGCCTACCTTAATACCTTCGTCCCTTAACTCTCTTATAACAGTTTTAGAGATCCTACCTACACTACCAAAGGCCATTATTAAAATTTCTGCATCCTCTGTATCTACCTCTTCGTACATTATCTCATTCTTTTCTATCTCTTCATACTTCTTTTTGAGTTTCCATACAACTTCTTCTAACTTATATGGGTCAATATCAAACGATGTAATCCTGTGTGGAGCTCTACCCTTTGCCCCTGTCAATGCCCATGATTTATCATAATGTTTAGGTTTTATCTCTTTTATTTCCACAGGCTCCATCATCTGACCTAATAGACCATCTCCCAATACCATAACTGGATTTCTGTATTTATCCGCAAGATCAAAGGCCTTTTGTGTTAGGTCAACAAGTTCTTGAACAGAAGATGGTGCAAGTACTATAAGGTGATAATCTCCATGTCCTCCTCCCTTTGTAGCCTGAAGATAATCACTCTGTGCAGGTTGAATTGTTCCTAAGCCTGGTCCACCTCTTTGAATATTTACAAGTACCACGGGTATTTCAGAACATGCTATATATGATATACCTTCTGACATCAAAGATATACCTGGTCCAGAGGAAGAAGTCATTACCCTTGCACCAGCAGCACCTGCTCCATAAAGCATATTGATTGCTGCTACTTCACTCTCACTTTGTAAAAATACTCCTCCTTTCTTCGGAAGCATTCTCGCCATATATGCAGTAAGCTCACTTTGAGGGGTAATGGGATATCCAAAATAGTGGGTACAGCCTGCCATTATAGCAGCTTCCCCAATAGCCTCATTACCTTTCATCATTACTTTCCCCATAATATTACACCCCCTTCTTTATAGGTTCTCTGTAAACTTCAATTGCTACATCTGGACAGATAAGTGCACACATAGTACACCCTGTGCATTTATCTGGTTCCTTAAGGACTGCAGGATGATAGCCATGAGAATTAAAGTAATCTGCAAGTTCTATGATATGTACAGGGCATGCAGTAGTACATAGCCCACAACCTTTGCATATCTCTTCATCAATTACAATATAACCTTTTAACGCAGCCATATTAGCCTCCTTTAATAATCGAGAAATGGCAATCTAAGATATCTTTTTATAGGAAAGATAGAAAGTCCTAAATCTTCTTTTTCTATCTCTTTTAAAAAGTCATCCCCTACTACCAAAAATTTAACGGGAAGCCCCAATTTCCTTGAGGCTTCCCGTATAATCTCAAAACCTTTTAAAATATCCTCTCTTGTAGTTTCATACCCAAGATTTGGATTTGCTACAACCCCGGTAAATCGCAATCGAGCTGCCCCCTCTATCTCCTTTGCCATCGAAAGGATTTCATCTACACTTGAGGTAAAAGGCCTATATGTATTTACAACAAATAAAAGCTCATAATCTCTACTCTCTACAGAAGGTTTAAGGCTTCCAAGTACTTTTGCGCCTACCTTTTCTCCTCCTATATCTAAAACTACCTTAAAATCTTTATTTTCTATAAAACCTTTTACCTGAGGGAGCACTATAGGTACATCCACATAACTTAATCCACCTTCGGGAGCTATTACTTTAACTCCTCTTTCCTCCATTACTTCTCTTTTAGTTCTTGACCTAAAATAGGGATTTACAATATCTAAATCTATAAGAGCTACATTATATTCTTTTGCAAAATTTATAGCATAATTTATAGATATCTCCGTTTTTCCACTTCCAAAAGCCCCTGTAAATATAGTAAGATCTTTCATATCCTAGCCTCTTTTCATATTCTTAGCCATAAGCATACCAATTGCAATAGAATTTAGCCTATTCTCGGCCGAATCTGAACGAGATGTAAGTACAACAGGTGCCCTTGCCCCTACCACAAGACCAGCTGATTTTATCTTAGAAAAATACATCAAAGATTTCCCAAAAATATTCCCAGACCTTATATCAGGCACTACCAATATATCGGCCTTTCCTGCTATAGGACTTTTTATCCCTTTGATTCGAGCAGATTCCTCAGATATTGCATTATCCAATGCAAGAGGACCATCAACGATACCACCCTTTATCTGTCCCCTTTCCGCCATCTTTGAAATAGCTGCTGCCTCGATAGACTCTGGCATCTTAGGATTTACAAGTTCTATAGCTCCTAAAAGGGCTACTTTTGGCTCCTCAATTCCTATAGCGCGTGCAAAATCTATGGCATTTTGAACGATGTGTATCTTCTCTTCAAGGGTAGGAGAGATAATAATCCCTCCATCTGTTACTATAAGTAATCTATCAAATCCCTCTATTTCAATAAGAAATACGTGAGTGAGGAGCCTATCTGTACGCAGGCCATATTCTTTGTCAAGTACTGCTTTCAATATAACAGGTGTCTTTACAATACCTTTTACCACAACCTCAGCATTTCCCTTTACAACAAGTTCTACTGCCTTTTTCGCCGCATCTACTTCATCTTCTGCATCCACAATAGAAAATGTTCCTAAACCTACATTGCATCTCTTCGCTACATCGTATATTTTTTCTCTATTTCCTACAAGTATAGGGTCTGCTATACCTTCTCTTAAGGCCTCATCAGCACTTTTCAGAACCTCTTCAGATTCTGCACCTGCTATAGTAATTTTCTTTGTAGGTAAAGCCTTAACTTGCTGAATTATTTCTCCTATAGTTTTTACCATAACAGTTCATCACCTCAATTTCTTCTTTATAACATTCCCAAGTCTCTTTATCCCCTCTTCTATCTGCTCTTTTGAAGGATAACAGAAAGAGAGTCTCATAGTATTTGTACCTGATCCATCTGGATAAAAGGCAGAGCCTATAACATATGCCACTTTTTCCTCTATTGCGTCATAAAACATCTCATCTGTATTTATGTATTCAGGGAGGTATGCGAACACAAAGAAACCACCCTCTGGATGAGTCCATTTAACTTCTTTGGGGAAATACTTATCAAGGGATTCAAGCATTACATCCCTTTTTTCTTTGTAAATCTTTACAATATGCTCAAAGTGTGCCTCAAGGGCTCCACTTTCTGCATATTCGTATGCGATATATTGAACAAAGGTATTTGTACAGAGATCTGTTGCCTGTTTTATTTGTACTATCTTCTGAAGCGCCTCCTCTGGTCCAAATATCCACCCTAACCTAAATCCAGGTGTAAGAATTTTAGAAAATGTTCCTAAAAGAAGTACTCTATCCTCTTTATCAAGGGAATAGATAGAAGGTATATTCTCATTACTAAAGTTTATAAAATGATAAGGGTCATCTTCGACAATAAGGAAATCATTTTCATTTGCAAGGGTTAAAAGCTCTTTTCTTCTCTCAAGAGAAAGTGTTACCCCTGCAGGGTTGTGAAAATTAGAAACTGTATATACAAACTTAGGGCTCTTCCCTTCTTTTTTAAGTTCTACCAATTTTTGTTTCAACTCATCTATCTTTAATCCCTCATCATCTAAAGTAACACCTACAAAACGAGCATCGTAAAGTTTAAATGCAGAAATAGCCCCAAGATAGCTTGGAAGTTCTACAATTATAGGGTCATCTGGATCAATAAAGGCCTTTCCCACAAGTTCTAACCCCTGTTGAGAAGCACTAGTTATTATTACATTTTCTGCCCCTACTTCTTTTCCAGAAAAATTCTTTCCTAACCATGCCCTAAGTTCAGGGATACCCTCGGTAATACCGTATTGTAGGGCCTTGTCTCCATATTTATCTACAACTTCTTGTGAAATCTTTTTTACCTCTTCCTTAGGAAAGGTAGCAGGATCAGGAAGTCCTCCTGCAAGAGATATAATCTCAGGATTGTTAACCAACTTTAAAAGCTCTCTTATAGCTGATGCCTTAACCTTTTTTGCCCTTTCAGAAAAAAATTTCTCAAATCCCATCTTACGCCTCCTTTTTATCTACTTGTATATATTAGGTTCTTCTTCTCCTCTTAAGACTCTCAATGCCCCAAGGGCAAGTGCCTTCATCTCATCACTTCCTGGATAGAGAACTATCTTTGATATAAATGAAACCCTTTCCTTTATCCATGAAGTAAACATAGAAGAATATGCAAGGGCCCCTCCTATTATTATAGCATCTATCTTGCCTTTCAACACAGTAGATACTGCCCCTATCTCTTTTGCAACCTGATATGCCATAGCCTCATATATAAGTTTGGCCTGCTCATTGCCTTCTTCTATCATTTTTTCTACCTCTCGGGCATCACGAGTTCCAAGATATGCATACATACCACCTTCTCCAAATATCTTTTTCTCCATCTGTTTCGCTGTATACTTACCAGAATAACAAAGTTTCACAAGGGCACGTTCGGGAACACTTCCCGAACGCTCAGGGGCAAATGGTCCCTCCGAACTTGCATCATTTACATCTATCATGCGACCATTTCTATGTGCGCTTACGGATATACCAGACCCAAGATGTACAACTACAAGGTTTAATTCTTCATAGTTTTTACCTATCTCCTTTGCATACCTTTTTGCCATAGCCTTTAAATTCAATGCATGTGAAAGGCTCTCTCTTTCTATCTCAGGGAGACCCGAAATCCTTGCAATCGGCTCAAACTCATCTACACAAACAGGGTCTACGATATATGCAGGGACACCTATAGATGATGCTATATCTTTGGCAATTAATGCACCCAAATTTGATGCATGTTCTGCCCTGGGCCTCTCTATAAGGTCCTCTACCATCTTATCATTTACAAGATACGTTCCTCCAGAGAGGGGTTTAAGAAGTCCACCTCGTCCTACTATGGCAGAAAAACTATCAATAGGGAAACCTGCCTCCTCCAATGCGTTCAATATCGTATTTTTTCTAAACTCATACTGTTCACTAACCTTATTAAATTTAGAGATTTCCTCTGTAGAATGGTATATAGTTTTAGAAAATATCTCTTTTTCATCTTCATATACAGCTATTTTTGTTGAAGTCGCTCCTGGATTTATAACTAATACCTTATACATAGTTGTTATTCCCTCCTTAATGTCCTTATATGGCCTTCTCCACCAATCATACGCAAAAGTTCTTTATTCCTCTCTTCCCCTTGAATTAACCTGGCAAAAACATTTGTTTTTCCATCTAAAAATGATTTACTAATAAATATGTGATTATCCGCCTTTTTTGCTATTTGAGAAAGATGAGTAACTACTATAAGCTGATTAAACCGAGAAAGCTCCTTCAATTTTTCCCCAACAACATCTCCTAACCTCTCTCCTATCCCCTGGTCTATTTCATCAAATAAAAGTACCTTTTCCATGCTATCCCTTCGGAAAAGTACAGACTTTATCGCAAGCATAACACGGGATAGCTCTCCCCCAGATGCTACCTTAGAAAGGGAATCTGGGCTTTTGTCAGGATTTGCAGAGAACAAAAACTCTATCTCCTCTTTTCCATTTTCATTAATATATATAACCCCCTTATCTGTTAAAATCTCTTCTCCTCTCTTGCTTGGTACCATAGATATTGTAAATTTAGCATATGGCATACCCAATTCTTTTATATTCTCTTCTATCTTTTTTTCTATATCCTTTATCTTTTCTAACCGGAATGTCGTCAATCTATCAGCTAATGATTTTAATTTAAACTTTATATTATCTATCTCCTCCTCTATTTCCTTTATTTCTCTCTTTTTATCATATAAGGATTTAAGTCTCTCCTTTAAATCATTCATATAAGATATTATATCTGTCATATCTTTTATTCTGTATTTTCTCTTAAATGAATAAATTTGAGAGAGAAGTTCTTCTACTTTTTCCAACCTTTCATCATCTATCTCTATTTTCTCCCTAAAATCATATAGTTCTTGGGATATATCGTCTACTTCAATTGACAAAGAATCTATTCTATCTATAATATTATTTATATCAGAAGAATACGAAGATATACGACCAAGTTCTCTCTTGACAAGGGCCAAAAGAGAACCTACAGATGTATCATTGCCATACAATAGGTCATAAGAAAAGGTAACACTCTTTACTATTTCTCTTGCATTTCTCAACAGTTTCTCTTCATCTCGCAGGGTATCCTCTGTATCTTGAGTAATCCCTAAGGCCTCAAATTCCCTAAGTTGCTCTTCTATGTATTTAATCTCTTCTTCATGATTTTCACTTGTATTTTCTCTAAGTTTTTCCTTTAGAACCTTTAATCTAGAGAGATTCTCCTTCAATTCTTTTTTAATTTTTGAAACCTTATCCCCTAAAAAATTGTCATACAAATTCGTCATATATGATTTTGTAAAAAGGGCAATATTAGAAAATTGCCCATGAAACTCAAATATATTAAAGAGGACCTCCTTTGTTTTCATCTGAGGTACAGGTTCTCCATTTATATACATTTTTGTCCGTCCACCAGGTTCAATTTCTCTTTTGACAATAAGTTCTTCTCCTTCTCTAAGCCCCAAAGATTCCACATATGGCCCTGGAATATCTATAAGAAGGGTAACACTTCCCCTCTCCTTATCCCTTATATACCTTGCATCTGCCCTTGCCCCAAGTGCAAATTCAATTGCCTTTAAAATAAGGGTCTTACCTGCTCCAGTCTCTCCTGTTATCACATTAAGCCCAGGAGCAAATTCCACATCTATATACTCAATAAGTGCAAAATTTTTTATTGTTAATTCTCTTAACCCCATCTCAATTTTTCTCTTAATACATCAAAAAAGTGAGCACCATAGAATCTCACTATTTTTACCTTTTTTTTATATTTCTTTATTATAATTTTATTTCTATAAGATATCTTAAGACTCTTCTGTCCATCGTATGTTACAAGGACATCTTCCTCCGGTTCAAAAAGTGTAATCTCTATCTCTCTGTCTCCCCGTATGACAAGGGAACGAGAATAGAGGGTATGTGCACATATAGGAGTTACAACAAGTACATCTGCCAAAGGCTCTACTATAGGGCCCCCTGCAGATAGAGAATAGGCAGTAGAACCCGTAGGTGTAGATATGATAATACCATCTGCAGGATAAGTAGTAAGGTCTTTACCATTTACCTTGGTTACAAACTTGGTTATACGGGAAATCCTGAACTTATTCAAAACTACATCATTTAAGGCAACAGATGAAAATATAAGTTCATCTTTTTCAAAGATAGAGGCCTCTATCATCATCCTTTCTTCTATAGAATAGTTACCTTTAACAAACCTTTCTATTCCCTCTTCTATCTGCTCCTTACCTATCTCTGATAAAAAACCAAGACCTCCAAGGTCTACACCTAATATAGGTATATCATAAAAAACAGCCTTTCTAGATGCCCGCAAAAAGGTGCCATCTCCCCCCAAAACTATAATAAGGTCTACTTTTTTCAAGAAAATATCATCTGATACGAAAAAATCCTTAAAATCCTCTATACAAGGCTCATCATCTCTTTTTTCAATAAGAACCTCATAACCTCTTTGAAAAAGAAATTCTATTATCCTCTTTGCAACCTCGATAGCTATCTCTTTCTTTGTATTAAGAACCAATCCAAATATCATTTTATCCTCATGATCAAATATAATATTACACCTCCAGCAAGAAAGCCGACTATAAAATAGATTATGTAATTATAAATATTATGTCTGTACGGAAAGAGAAATTCTATATGATGAAATAGTCCATTCTCCATATCTACAAGTAATATACCATCTGGTTTAAATACATAATAATACTCAAGAAGCTGTCTTCTTGTTGTAGAGTTTTTAATAGAGGGGGCATCTCTTCCGGTTTTTACCTCTACTACATACTTCCTTCCTCTTTTTTCTACAAGAAAATCAGCAATAACAGTTATCTGGTAGGGTTCATTATCTACTATAATTTCATACTTGTCTCTCTTCTGATAGGATAGTATCTTGTATCCTCTTTTTCTTAGAATTTCCTCTGCCTCTTTTTCGGCCGTCTTTCCACTTAACATTCTCTTTTTAAATCTTTCCTTTTGCAATCTCTTTGGTAACCATAAGAGGAAAAACCAGAAAAGAGATAAGATTAGAATCAGAAACAAAAAATAGCTCAATCCAATTTTCTATGTGCCTCCTCTACTACTCTATTTATATATTCTTCAATATTCAGTGTACATTTTATACCTTTTTTACACCAAAGTAAAAATTCCATATTGCCCTTGGGCCCCTTTATCGGAGACCATGTAAGTCCTAAAAAACCTAAAGAAAATTCTACACATCTATCTAAAACACTTTTTATAACCTTTTTATGAATCTTAGAGTCTCTTATTACCCCTTTCCCTACATCCTCTTTCCCTGCCTCAAATTGAGGTTTTACAAGTATTATTATATCTCCTTCATCTTTTAAAAATGATAAAACAGATGGGATAATCTTAGAGACTGAGATAAAAGAGACATCCATTACTACTATATCTACATCTTCAGGTACTACTTCTCTTGTAAGATATCTTGCATTTACCCTCTCCCTTAATACTACTCGAGAATCATTTCTAAGTTTCCAATCAAACTGCCCGTATCCTACATCCACAGCATAAACCTTCATTGCACCAAATTGCAAGAGACAATCTGTAAATCCCCCAGTGGATGCACCAATATCCAAAGCCACCTTATCTTTTACAATAATCTGGAACTCCTCTAATGCCTTTTTAAGTTTTAACCCTCCCCGGCTTACATAGGGAAAAATCCTTTTTTTATCCTTTATCGTGATTTTTGCATTTTCATCAATACGTGTACCTGGCTTTAAATGCTGATAGCCCTCTACAGCCACTATGCCTTCTATAATAGCCCTTTTGGCCCTCTCCCTGGTTTCAAAAAATCCCTGTTCTACCAACAATTGATCTAATCTTTCCTTCATTTTGCTATTATATCATAGTTTGGATATAAAGGGTTAGAGATATCTATATGGCCAAAGGTATCAATCTCCTTCCCATCCACCAAAAATTTAATCTTTGAAAGTCCAAGAGAAAAACATAAGCTATCCACAATAGAATAGATTACAAGTAACTCTTCTGTTGTACCCATTCCCCTATCAAGGATAGAACCGTCCAGATCTACAAACCCAACCCCTCCACTTATGTAGATATCTCTAAGTTTTACATTATCCTCAAGGATCCTATATAAACCTTTTTCCTTAGGTCCTATTTTAAGCTCTCTAAAAATCCTCTTAGGAAGATCACCCAGAGAAGTCTTAATTAACCTTACCTCTTTTCCAAGATGTTCTCCATCACTTGTTGCAAAATATAATACTACCTCTTTTTCTATCTTTTTTTCTTTCCCAATCTCAGAAGTAGTAGGGGCCGGGGTTAATGTAGCTTTTTGTATATATTGTAATTTTAAGTAAAAAAAGAAACCTAGTATACCTATTACTATTATAAGTAAAATAATTAAAGTTATATATATCTTTGATTTGTCCATGGCTAATGTCCCCTAAAGAAGAGCTTGATTGCACTTGTAATACCCTTTACGAGTTTTAGTTGAAAGTCCTTAGACTTAAGCAAACTCTCTTCTTTTGGATTTGAAATAAATCCAAGTTCTACTAGGACAGCCGGCATTTTAAGCCCTTTAAGTACAATAAATGGTGCTGTTTTTACCCCTCGAACAGGTAATTTTACATATCGTGTTAGTTGTTTTTCCAAAAGTCCTGCAAATTTACTACTATCCTCAATATTGACTGTAAGCAAGAGATCACTTAAAATAAGTTTTATAAGCTCGTCTTCTGTAAGAGGCTTACCTGTAAAACTTGATGTATTCTCCCTCTTTGCCACCTCTTTTGCCTGTGGATCAGAATATCTCGAAGAAAGATAGAATGTTTCTATACCTGATGCCTTTGTATTTTTGGGTGCAGAATTGACATGAATACTTATAAATAGGTCTCCATTCTTCCTGTTGGCAATGCGAGGTCTTTCCTGTAATGGGATAAATCTATCACTTGATCTTGTCATATATACAGTGTATCCACTCTGTTCAAGCATCTTTTTTAATCTAAGGGCAACAGATAGGACTATATTTTTCTCCTTTGTCCCATATCTTCCTATAGCTCCTGGGTCCTTTCCTCCATGCCCAGGGTCTAAAATAATAATCTTTTTTTTATGATTTTGCGGTGGTGTCCACTTTATAGGAGGTGGGGTATTTGTCCCAGAAGTAGGTGTTTCTGCCATAGAAGGAAGAGGGGTAGGTTGAGACAGGCTTCCCCCTTTGTAAAAAATGGTAAGGACCAAATCATTGCCATTTACCTGAGTGGTATAATAAGCATCCTTAACTAAATCAAATACTATTCGAAAAATAGATGGAGTAAATCTTCCAGAACGCACCCCTTTTACAATATTACTGTTTATTAAAATATTGTCAAATGATACCCTTGAAGAGGTATTGTAAAGGTCAACAAATATACGCGGTGGAGAGGAAAGTTTTCCCGCTTTAATCTCTGGTTTCTTAGAAAACTTAAATATAAATTCTATCCTATCTTTACTCTTTTTATAATAGAAATTTTCAAGTACAGGTAAAGTAGTATTTATACTAAGTTTACTGCCCCCAGATGTCAAAACACAATCATATCCCCATATCTTTTTCAAAATATCACACGGGATTACGAGCTTATTATCGATCACTGATAAAGGGGTATCAAGATGACCAACTTCACTATCCACCCTATATTCATTACTACCAATTTTTATCCTAACCTTTTTGCCTGCAAGTTGAATATATGTCTCTTTTGTACTGCCAATCCATCCCACAGAACCCCCCAAAAGTCTGAATAAATCTCTTATAGGAAGCAAGATATTTCCCTGTGTACCAGGATATATATCTATTTTTCCTATATATCTACCATCTACATATACACTAACTTTCTTTATAGCATATCCTGGGGAAGGATAAAAGAGGATAAAAATTAGGAGAAAAAAAAGCAAAGAAAAAAACAGGTATTTTTGCTTCATTACTTTATATTGTCCTCCAGCTAAATAGTCATAAAAATGGAGGCGGCGGGAATCGAACCCGCGTCCAGGGATATGTTGGTACAAGCCTCTACGAGCGTAGCCTGAGGTTTAAATTTCACAATCTCCTCCCCCTCAGGCAGGGAGAAGATTGCAAGCCCACAGAATATGTCTCTTTCACCCCGTGGGCAAGGGTGAAAGATAAGATCCTCTCATTGACGCCTATTCCTTCCCGAGGATCAGAGGAAGGGTAGGCGGCAGCTTAATTAACTAAGCTGCTAGTGCGAAGTTGTCTTCGGCGTTTATTTGTTTGGTCCTGGTTTTACGAGACAGGAGCTCGGCTCGCAACTTATACCCCCTATATCCCTGTCGATACCATTCGCCCCCTTCTTCTCATTTCGCGCTCCATATCACGCTTCGCAATGGTTTCCCTCTTATCATATAGTTTCTTGCCTTTACATATGCCAAGCTCTACCTTTACCTTATTGTTTTTAAGATAAACTTTTAAAGGTATAAGTGTAAGACCTTTTTCACTAACCCTTTTTGAAATTCTTCTAATCTCTTCTTTATGTAATAGGAGCTTTCTCTTTCTTTTAGGGTCTGCTGCAAACCTATTTGCAAATTCATATGGGGAAATATGCATATTATGTACAAAAATTTCTCCGTTTTTCACAGTAGCAAAGGACTCATTTATACTTACTTTGCCCTCTCTTATTGATTTTACCTCATTTCCCTTAAGCTCTATTCCAGCTTCATATGTATCCAAGATATGGTAGTTAAATCTTGCCTTCCTATTGGTTGCAACTATTTTCTCCATGAGAAAATTATACCATACTTTCGCAAAAAAATCAATTTATCAAAGATCCATAAAATCTTCAGGCCTTATGTTTTCAAGTTTCTTGCGAAATTCTTCCTCTTCTTCATCTGTAATAGGTTTTAAGATAACACTTCCCCTTTTCCAAACTTCATCACCTACATATATAGGAACACCCAAATTTACAGCCAATGCTATAGCATCACTTGGTCTCGAATCTATCTTCACTCTGTAATTTCCCTGTATCATGTTTATATACGCATAGTATGTGTTTTCCTTTAAGTCTGATATAACTACATCAAGTACCTTAATACCAAAATTTTTAAGTATACTTATAAGTAGGTCATGGGTAAGGGGTCTTTCAAATTTTAATCCCTGAAGCCCTAATGCTATAGCACGAGCCTCATAGGCTCCTATCCAAATAAGAAGCAGTCTCGGGCCATCCTCTTCTTCAAGGACTACAATATACTGCTCACTTTCTTGATCAATTACCAAGTTAAACACCTTTACAGGTGTCATAAAACCCCTCCATTTTTTTTAATTTTACCATAATTTGAAGAAAAATTCAATAATCTGCCTTAATTACACCTATAAGTGCATATTCTAATTTTACCCGTGGTATTTTAATTCTACCACCACACTTTATACACATAAGTGATACATTAATACCGGGTTTTTTTACTAAAAAATAATGACTACCACATGGATGAGGTTTTCTCAATTTCAATATATCATTTTCTCTAAGCCCTATTATGGCCTCTTTCCCTTTTATCATAGGTCTTTAAAGAACAACTCCTTGTGGTCAAGATGTAGATCCTCAGGAAAAATTATTGAAGCGGCCTCTCTTTCATATGTAAATATTGTATTTGCAAGTTCTCTTACATCATCTGTAGTAACCCTTTCAGTCTGCTCTATAAATTCTGATATATCTGGAGGATTTCCCTCTAACATAGTCCACTTTCCTACAAATGAAGATTGGGTAAGCGAATCCTCAAGACTTATAAGGAAACTCCCTTTATAATATTCTTTTGCCTTTCTAAGCTCCTTCTCATTGTGGAATTCTTTCATTTTTTGTAACTCTTCCTGTATAGCATATATAGCCTCTTTAGTCCTTTTAGGATCTATTCCTGCTCCGATTTTAAAGATCCCCGTATCTGTAAAATAGACAGGATAAGTAGAGATATCATAAACTAATCCCTTTTCTTCTCTCAATCTCTGGAAGAGTCTCGAACTCATTCCTGAACCTAGGATTATACTCATAAGGGATAGGGCGTATCTTTTCTTATCCCCACGAGGAAAAGACAAAAATGCCATAGAAAGATGGGTCTGATTTATCTTCCTATGTTCTATTATAAACTTATCACCTTGAATCTTATCATCTGCCTTTAAAAAATTAGATGGCACACCATCCCTATCTATAAGAAAATAGTCCTTTGATAATTTAAATATCTCCTCAAAGGAAATCTTACCTGCTATACTCAGTGTAATATTGTAAGGGGCATAGTACTTCTTCATAAAATCCTCTATATCCTTTTTGGTTATACCTGAGACTGATTCTATGGTACCTAATATATCTCTTCCCAATGGATGATCTCCCCAAACAGCCTTTGTAAGTAGAGTCTCTACCCACTCTTCAGGTATATCATAATATCTCTTTATCTCTTCCATTACTACCTTTTTTTCTTTTACAAGGTCTTCTTCTCTTAACAAAGGATTAAATATCATATCAGATAAGACATCTAACCCTAAAGATAAGTAATTTGCCGGTACCTTTACATAAAAACCAGTGTATTCTTCTGATGTAAAGGCATTTATCTTTCCCCCTATCTCTTCTATAGCAAGGGAGATTTTAAGGGCATTATCTCTCTTTTTTGAACCCTTAAATACCATATGTTCTATTAAATGAGAAATACCGTTTAGCTCCTTAGGTTCATACCTTGACCCTGTTTTTATCCAAACAATTACAGATACAGACTCCACATGGGACATCTCTTTTGCTACCACTTTAAGTTTATCATCCACAGTTTTGAATACTATCATTTTTCCTCCTTACCCTTAATTATAAATACCTCTTCAAGATGCATAAAATCCACTCGAGGGGTAATATAAACCTTTTGGTATAACTTGTCAAGCTCTTTTTCTATCCGAAAAACATATCCCACTGCTATACCCTTTGGATAAATACCTCCAAGACCAGAGGTAATAACTATATCACCTTTATATATATTTGCCAAATTATTTATATATATCATTCTCAAGTATTCCTTACCTAAACCCTCTATAACACCTATATCTCTCGTTCTTTGGATCATCCCTCCCAAAGAACTTTTTGCATCAAGGATAAGCATAACTTTTGATGTTCTCGGGCCTACTGCCTTTATTTTTCCCACAAGACCTAAATAGGTAATTACTACCATGTCCTTTTTTATTCCATCTTTTTTCCCTTTATCTATAAATATATACTGAAACCAGGCAGAAGGTTCCCTTCCTACTACATTTGCCGGAATAAGCTTAAAAGAAGAGTGTTCCTTGTATTTTAGCATCTTATTCCATCTTTTATAGTATGAGAGCTTTTCCCTAAGTTGATTGTTCTCATTTATCAAGATAGATAAGCTTTTTTTCAATTCTTGATTTTGAACCTTTATCTTTTTATATTCAGTAAATATTGAGATATAGTTTACTACATTTTTATAAAGAGATTGAAAAAAGATGGATACCTCTGAAAATATGCGGGAAAATGGATAAGAAAATCTATACTGATCTATAGAAAACTTATATGTAACAGTAATTAAAATTAATGAAAAAAATACTATAGCAAGAAATAGATATAGATATTTATTATTCCTTTTTTGTCTATAAAACATATCTTCCTATTCCATCTTAATCAGTACATCTGCGTATTTATTAGGGTTTTTAAATACCTCTGCTATACCATTTATAACAGAGTAAAGGGGTTGAGGGGCAAAGATAACAGGAATTTCCAATTTATCCCTTATATATGTATCTAATCCTTTTATAAGTGCACCTCCTCCTGACAAAACCAATCCCCTCTCCATTATATCACTATGGATTTCAGGATTGGCCTTCATAAGGGTTTCTCTCAAAACCCTTATGATTTCATCTATTAAAGGTGTTAAGGCCTCCCGTAACTCCCCTGCGCTTATCTCTTGCGCTGTGGGGAGACCTGTAACAAGGTCTCTTCCCTTTGCATAATACCTCTCATCAGGATCATCTATTATACCAAGGTTTACCTTTATAGCCTCTGCCATTTGTTCTCCTATAAGAATTTTGTACTTATTTTTAAACAATCTTATGACTTCTTCATTCATCCTGTCCCCTGCTACAGAGGTAATTTCATTTTCTACAAGTCCTCCTAGGGATATAATAGCAGATTCACTTGTACCTCCACCAATATCTATTATAAAACTCCCTATAGATTCAAAAATATTCATACCTGCACCAATGGCAGCTGCTATTGGTTCTGAAATAAGGTATGCCCTTTTTGCCCCTAATCTATATGAAAGCTCAAGTACCGCCCTTTTATCAACCGTACTTACTGCAGAGGGGACACAAACTATTGTCTCTAATCCCGTAAAAAATCCCGGTTTTACATCAACAATTTCCAAAAATTCCTTGAGCATAAGGATGGCATACTCAAGTTCAGAGATTACACCATACCTAAGAGGTCTTACCACATCTATATAGTAAGGGGCCCTTCCCAACATCCTTTTTGCCCTTCGTCCTACCTCTATAACTTGTTTAGAGTCTTTGTAGACACTTATCACAGAAGGCTCATTTAAGATGATACCCTTTCCCTTTAAATAAATCAAAGTATACGCAGTTCCAAGGTCTATACCTACTCTTTTTTTAAAAATTGGTATCCCCATCTTTACTCCTCTAAATCTCTGTTTACTTCAAACACTCCATCTACCCTTTCACCACAGAATTTACATCTATCACCATCTATATTATATGAAGTGATTTCATAGCCCCTTCTTTCAATAATAGGCTTACCACAATTTTTACAATAGGTAGTATTCCCCTCTGGGTTTAAGACATTTCCCATATATACATAGTAAAGCCTTTCTCGTGCCATATTGTAAGCCATTTCTATAGTAGCTAAAGAAGTAGGTGGACGGTTCATCTTATAGGCAGGAAAATATCGGGAAAAATGTAAAGGAATTTTGGGATCAAGTTGATAAACCCAATCCACAAGGGCACTTATATCTTCTTTACTATCATTTAGTCCTGTAATAATAAGATTTGTAATCTCTACATGAATCCCTCTATCATGTGCCTGTTCTATAGCCCTTAACACGGGTAATAAATGTCCACCTGTATATTTTACATAAAATTCATCACTAAAGGCCTTAAGGTCTATATTCATAGCATCCACATAAGGCAGAAGTTCTCTCTGAGGAAGGGGATTTATATACCCGTTTGTCACCAAAACTACTTTTAACCCATTTTGTTTAATTAGCGGTGCACTATCTCTTATAAACTCATACCAAATAGTAGGTTCATTGTATGTAAATGCCACACCTACAGAACCATATTTTTTTCCGTATAAGATAAGGTCTTCTAAAGAGATATCTTTTGAAGGTATATCTACCTCTGTAGCCTGAGATATTTCCCAGTTTTGGCAAAAAGGACATGAAAAATTACATCCAAATGTCCCTATAGAGAATATATAACTACCTGGCAGAAAGTGATAAAGGGGTTTCTTTTCTATAGGATCATAGGAAAGTGCGGTCACCTTGCCATAGTTTAGTGTATATAAAATCCCTTTGTTGTTTAATCTAACCCTGCAATCACCCCTTTTACCATCATCAATCAAACACCCCTTAGGGCACAAAAGACACCTCACACCCCTATCATGTGAGGTATAAAACAAGGCCTCCTTCATCATACTTAATGATACCTCTTTACAGTAAATTTGTATATCTTAATAGGTTCACCTGGATAAATTCCGGCTTTTCTCTTTGTAATCTCTATTTGTTCTTCTACCGTATCTACACCTTCTATGTCGGGCAACAAGAGTCCTCTTTTAAAACCACTTTCCACTATAATGCCATACTTTTTAGGATCAAGTTCCTCTATATCTTCTACCTCTTCTGGCTCAGAAAGCACATCTACAGATATTTCAATCTCAGGTAGCTCTTCTTCTTCTACAGGGGGAAAACGTGGATCTTCTGTAGCCGCTGCTATAGCGTTTCTTATTATCTCTTTGGCAATATTTTCCTGGGTAGGCATAAAAGTGCCTATACATCCCCTCAATCTTCCATGTTTATGAAGAGTTACAAATACACCTGCCCTTTTTTCTAAAAGCTCACTAGGTGTATCTGGAGGAACATCTATTATTTGACCATTTCTTATATATTTCTCAATGGTTAATCTTGCAAGATGTGCATGAGGACTCTTTTCCATATACAATCACCCCTTATCATCTTCTATAATAATCTCTACCTTTTTTAATTCTTTAGGTATTCCCTTTAAACTTTTTAAAATTCCCCTTATCGCACCCTTTAAAAACTCTCCCACAAATTTATTTACCTCTATACCCTCTCCATTTATTTTAATTGAGACAGTCTTAGAAACTTCATGCTTACCCATTTTTTCTCCTAGGTTCTATATAAATTTCCAAAGTTCTACGAATTTTTCAAAATCTTTATATTGGTTATCATATTCATCAAAATTGGCAGCAAAACTTATTATATAATATATCCCATCTTTTTGTATAAGTATTAATTTAAGTCTAAAATGCTTATCACCCTTTTTTAATGTAAGGTCATATTCTGCCTCTTGTGCTGGAACTCCTTTAAATGTAATTTCATTCACACCAGAGATCATCTTTCCGCCTTCTTTGTAGGTCTTTTGTTTTGGAACATTTAAAAAAAACTTATTTAGCTCTTCTTCAGATAGAGGTTTTTTGGGCTTTACAACCCCTACTACAATAACAGGAAAATCTTTTTTTCTATCCTTTAGAGTCATCTCTATTTGAACACCGTCTTTTGCCTTCCTGTAATTAGAAAAATGCCAACTGTCATTGGGTAGTGTTAGAGAAAAATGTAGTTTCTCATTACTTACTGTATCTCCCTCTATCTTTTGCGGACGGTTCATAAATGTAAAGATAAGTTGAGGAAGAAAGATAAGTATAATCGCAATGTAGATAAAAAGCATCCATTTGTTTTTAAACATAAATATACTCCTTTCCTTTTCTTTCGACTTTTACTCTATATTATACATTTATAATGCAAATTATGCAAATAATTTTTGACAAAATAAAAAAGCCCTGACAGTAGATGCTGTCAGGGCTTTTTTCTCTCTTATTAAAATCCGTGTTCTGCAAATCTCTTTAATCTCTCAAATCGTTCTTGCACATCTTTTTCTGCCTTCTTAAAGAGCATATCTGCCCTATCTGGGAAGAGGGTCTTAAGACCTGCAAATCTTACTTCCCCATTCATAAAGTCTACTAACTTGCCATTTAACTCTTTTGGCCCATCAAGACGGAACGGATTTTTACCTTCTTCTCTTAATCTTGGATCATATCTATAGATTGGCCAATAACCACAATCTACTGCCTCTTTCTCTTCACGAATAGAGAACATACCTTTCTTTATACCATGTGCAATACATGGAGAATATGCTATTATAATGGATGGACCCTTATAAGATTCTGCCTCTTTAAATGCCTTAAAGGTCTGAGCAAAATTTGCACCAAGTGCTACTTGGGCCACATAGACATAACCATATGTCATTGCCATAAGGCCGAGCTCTTTTTTCTTTATGTATTTCCCTGCTGCTGCAAACTTTGCCATTGCACCTGTCTGTGTAGCCTTAGATGCCTGGCCTCCTGTGTTAGAATATACCTCTGTATCTAATACCAAAACATTTACATCTTCTCCAGATGCAAGCACATGATCCAATCCACCATAACCTATATCATATGCCCATCCGTCTCCACCAATAATCCAGATGGATTTCTTTATGAAGTACTCTCTATTGTCGTATAGTTTCTTAAATATTTCCTTTAGTCTTCCTTTTGAGCTCTCTATTGCAGGTGGTAATACTTCTCTTAGCTCTTTATCAAGCTCTTTTGTTTTTATAGGATCTTCCATATTATCTATCCAGGCTGTAAAGAGCTCTCTTATCTTATCACTTACTCCTAAAGAGATAGCCTCTTTCATAAGTGCTACCATATTTTCTCTGGTAGTTCTTACACCAAGTGCTATACCATAGCCGTATTCTGCATTATCCTCAAAGAGAGAATTTGCCCATGCAGGACCTTTCCCCTCTTTGTTCATACAATACGGTGTAGATGGGGCTGTACCACCATAAATAGAGGAACAACCTGTAGCATTTGCAATAATCATCCTATCCCCAAAGAGTTGTGTGGCAAGCTTAATGTATGGAGTCTCTCCACACCCTGCACATGCACCTGAGAACTCAAATAAGGGTCTGTTAAACATGGCAGCCGTAAAGTTACCATCTCCAAGGGGATTTCTATCAGGCAGGCTCTCTGCAAATTCCCAATTTATAGCCTCTACATCCTTTATATCATCGATTGGTACCATCTCGAGTGCCTTTTGTCCCTTCTTTCCTGGACATACATCTGCGCAGTTCCCGCAACCTGTACAATCAAGGGGGCTTACCTGGATACGGAAATTATAATCTTTGAGGAGTTTGTTAAGGGGTTTAATAGTATTAAACGCCTCTGGTGCACCCTTTAGTTCTTCATCTGTTGCAAGATATGGGCGAATGGCTGCATGTGGACAAACAAGGGCACACTCATTACACTGTATACAATTCTCTGCATTCCATTTTGGTATCTTTACTGCAACTCCTCTTTTCTCATATTTCGTAAGGCCATTTGGGAATGTACCATCTGGTGCAAATACTGAAACAGGAAGTGTATCACCCTTTAAAGAGTTAATAACATCTGCGACCTCTCTTACATATTCTGGCCTGGATTCATCTATCTCCTTTGGTTCATCTGGGAGGGTTGCCCACTCTTCGGGCACAGTAATCTCTTCTACCTCTGTTCCACCCATTTCTATGGCCTTTATATTCATATTTACGACATCTTCTCCCTTTTTCGCATAGGTCTTCTTTACAGCATCTTTCATATAAACCAATGCATCTTCATAAGGGATGATATTTGTAAGCTTAAAGAAAGCAGACTGCATTATTGTATTTATTCTCTCTCCAAGTCCTAATTCTTCTGCAATTTTATATGCATCTATTATATAGAACTTTACCTTTTTTTGAGCAAGTGTCCTCTTCATATTATTTGGAAGTTTCTCAAGTAGCTCTTCCTTTGGCCATTGAGTATTCAAAAGGAAAATTCCACCCTCTGGCTTCATCCCTTCCAAAACATCATATTTAGTAATATATGAAGGTTTATGACATGCTATAAAGTCTGCCTGTCTTATAAGGTAGGTGTCTTTTATAGGTTGTGGTCCAAACCTTAAATGTGATATTGTAACACCACCTGATTTTTTAGAATCATATACAAAGTATCCTTGTACATACATATCTGTATGATCACCGATAATCTTAATGGTATTTTTGCTTGCACCTACTGTTCCATCTGAACCAAATCCCCAGAACTTACACCTTGTAACAGATGGGTCTGGTATAGTAAAACTATCATCATACTCTAGTGATGTAAAAGTTACATCATCCTTTATTCCTATTGTAAAATGGTCTTTCGGTTGTTTTGCCTTTAGGTTGTCAAATATAGCCTTTACCATTGCTGGGGTAAATTCTTTAGATGAGAGTCCATATCTTCCTCCAACGATAATTGGGGCATCATCTCTTCCATAAAATGCAAATTTTACATCCTCATATAGAGGTTCGCCAGCAGAACCTGGTTCCTTTGTTCTATCAAGAACAGCTATAGCCTTTACTGAAGATGGGATAGCAGAGAGGAAATGCTCTACTGAGAAAGGCCTAAATAACCTTACCTTGACAAGACCTACCTTTTCTCCTTGTTTATTTAGGTAATCAACGGTCTTTTCTATAGCTTCTGTACCAGAACCCATGGCTATAATTATTCTTTCTGCATCATTTGGTCCAATATAATCAAATAAATGGTATGTTCGTCCTGTATATTTTGCCACCTTTCTCATATTTTCTTCTACAATATAAGGAACCTTTTCGTAATACTTATTCGCAGCCTCTCTATTTTGGAAAAATATATCAGGATTTTGCGCTGTACCCCTAGTTATAGGTCTTTCAGGATTGAGTGCACTTTTCTTAAATGCACGAACTGCGTCCATATTTATCATTTCGGCAAATGCATCATACTCTAATACTTCTATCTTTTGAATCTCATGTGAGGTTCTAAAACCATCGAAGAAATGTAAAAATGGTACCCTTGCCTCCACTGCAGAAAGATGTGCAACAGCAGCAAGGTCATGTACCTCCTGTACGCTTCCTGATGCCAATATAGCAAATCCTGTAGCCCTTGTATGCATTACATCAGAGTGGTCCCCAAATATGGAAAGTGCATGGGTAGCAACAGAACGTGCAGCTACATGAAATACCCCTGGCAACAATTCACCAGAGATCTTATTCATGTTAGGAATCATAAGAAGAAGACCTTGGGATGCAGTAAAAGTAGTAGCTAGGGCACCCCCCTGTAGAGCACCGTGGGTAGCTCCTGATGCCCCTGCCTCAGATTGTAATTCTGAGACCTTAACAGGATTTCCGTAGATGTTTTTTTTGCCCTCTGCTGCCCATTGGTCTGCAAGTTCTCCCATAGGGGAAGAAGGAGTAATAGGGTAAATAGTGGCCACATCAGAAAAGGCATAAGCTACATAAGCCGCAGCAGTATTACCATCTACAGTCATCATTTTTTTCTTTTTCATGGCTCTACCTTCCTTTCGAAATTTATTAAATTCAGAGTATTTGAGGTATTAAATTTTAGAAATCTTAAAATATCAGATTTCGTCTAACATCACCTCCTTAAAATTTTAAGGAAAATAAAACAAATTTTATTCGATTTTTAAAAATAAAGTTCTTTAAAATCCTTATTTTAACGCCCTTTACATTATATCACTTCGAAGAATCTTCTACAAGTTAAATAAATATAATCTATTAAAATAAATATTTATATATATAAAATTTATAAATTTAAACAATCTTTTTTTGGACTTTATTGGACTTATGAATACTATTTTTAAAATGTTATTTTTTAGAAGGGACCATTTCCGGATGGGCAAGTTGACCTCTTACTATCCTAGCAGGCGCACATAGATAATAGCTCTTATCCTGAAAATTATACTCAACTTCTGGATAAAATGCCATAAACCTTGATTTAGGAAGCCAAATCCAGCCAAAAAAAGCCTTCTCTGTAGAAGAAAAAAAGAGTGGTTTTTCCCGAAAAATAGCATCTCTAAAATCTTTTGTATACGAGGTTGCAAACCAAATACTCACACCTTTTGGTCGAATCTTTTTTCCTTTTACTCGAAAATAAACCCTATCTTCTTTTCCCGTATAATCGTAGGAAAATTTAAAGGAAGGAAGTCTATAACCATATACAACTGAAAGAATAAACTTTTCTATAGTAGAAAATATCTTTCTATCCCAGCCCAAGGAATGCCCCCTATTGGGCATATAATAGATATATTTGGGTCCCCATAAATCAGAAAAATAAAGTGATGCTGCATCAATAGTCCAATATGTATCATTTGTGCCTGTAACAATAAGTTTGGGTATTTTTAATTTCTTTCTCATATACCATGGATCAATCTGTTTTAAGAGCTTTTTTCCAATGGGTGTAGCCATCATATCCACAATACCTTTTTCTGTATAATCAGAAAGGTCAGAAGAATAAACACCCCACTGCTCAAGTTGATGTGGAAGTGTTTTTAAGAAATTCACATTATCAAAAGAGAGGGGAATTATCCCTCTAACCCTTTTATCCTTCGCACCAACAATATATGTGGTCCAACCCCTCTTTGATGCACCTGATAAGATAAAACCCTCAAGGGAAATATTAAAATGATGAGAAAAATAATCCTCTATGTAATCCATGGCAGCCCTTACGCTTTTTGCCATCTGGTTAAGAATTATCCAATGGGAATCCTTAGTTTTTATAAATTGTTCAAAACTATATGATAACAGTGCATCTTCTCTTAAACCGCCAAATAGAGGTTGGTTAGGAATATCATAGATTATTCCACAGGCCATGCCTAAGGCATTAGAGAGGGAAGAGAGATAGGGAAGAGGTCTATCTATCGATTCTGAACCTGTTATATGCAAAAGTACATAATTTTTAATTTTAAGATTATCAGGGATAATAAGAATAAATCTGTGATACCAGTGGGTACCTTGCCATAGTCCCCCATCTATAGTAGTAGATGCCGTATGAGAAAAGGCAGATGTTGAAAATAAAAGAATAAAGAAGGCCCAAATAAGGGCCTTCTTTATATTATTGATTTTGAGCATTATTGACTTTTAGCCACATAAAGGAATATTCCATTCCTTTATCATAACCAGACCAAAATACAATATCCTTTACCTTTTTCAAGGCATCAAGTGCCTTTTTTGTTTGGTCATCTAATCCACCGCCCATTCCTGCAAACCTTTCTATAATAGAAACGATAGCTTGAAAATCAATATAAATTATAGATGTAAGACCTTCTGTACTCAAGGCCTCTCCGAGGGTAGCCTTTTTAGCCAATCCCACCATGTTCCCTAAAGAAGCATCTATAATATTTTCTATGCCACTGGCCACTACTAGCCTATCCTTTACAAACCCTGCACCTACAGGGAACATAGGATTTTCAATAGCCTTGTATTTGATACCTTCATATTCTTTGTCTTGAGGTTGTGCACCTAAGGCAGGGCCTGCCATAGAGGCAAGTGTGTTTATAGCATTCCAAGCGGCATCTTGATTAGTATAACCAAGAATAAGACCTACCTTTGGAATCATTCCTGAGGGATCAAATACACCAACTGCAAGCTCTTTATCAAGCCAACTTAAGAAAAGTTTTTCGATATCCATCCCTGTCTGATTTTTAAGTTGAGCAAAGGAATCCTCTATTCCTTTTTTTGCCGCAGGAGGAAGAATATCCTTTATCTTCTCCCAAGAAAGGGGCATAACTCCACCTAAATAAAAGAAGGTATTTTTAGGAAAGAGATTCAAAGACTCAAGTTTGGGGAAAGTAAGGGTTTTGTATAATTTTACATACATATCCGGCAAACCCATAAGGCCATATGCCCTAAAGCCTGAAGATGTGCTTACCCCTGAGAACCCCATGGGTCTCATAGTAGAAAAAGTAGCTATACTGCTTTCCAAAGATTTTGCCTGTTCTTCTGGTAATTTAGATTTAAGGATCTCAAATAGTGTAGCAAACTTATCTGTTGCAAGATAGAAGAAAAATGGAAGATCTCCCAATTTCTCTTTTATCTTATTTCTAATTTCGATATAATTCTCTGCCGTATCAATTGCAGGTCTTTCACCCTTAAAGACTTCAATAGCATCCTTTACAGGTGCAGCTGTAAGGCCAAAAACTATGTAGTTCCCAAACATAGACCATGCAAGCTCTTTTGGCTCATTCTCTTTTACATCTGGGATAGGCAATCTTGTAATATTAATCCCCTTATAAGACACTACTTCTTCTTTTAGACCTGTTTTATCCTCTACGGCCTTTACAAATTTTAAAAAGCTCATCTTATTTTTTGGAGAAAGTACTACTAATACCTCTGGAATACCGATCTGAGTAAAGCCTGTAATGGATATTGTCATTCCATTAGAGAAGAGACCCTTTAAAAATTCGGGATCCAAGGCATCAAATCCAAGTTCATTTTTTACATCTTCTCTCGCCTTTGCAATATCGAGTTCTCCACCTGTCATAGATTTTATCTGATCACTATATAGATAGTCTATCACACTATCTGCATTGTTTGCATCCATAACTAATACAGCACTATCAGGCACAACACTGGTCAAAGAACCAAATGACAAAGTAGTAAACAATAGTAAAACTAATAGCGTAAAACCTAAAATTCTAACTTTTCTCATAAAACTTCTGAAAAAGGAACCCTCCTTTTTCAGATACACCTCCTTTCGGTTTTTTATTTGACCCCTTCTATATACCCCATTTTAGGAAGTACTCCAACTAATGGGCCTACATATTCTTTAAAACTATCTAAGATATTGTTTCCCCTTTCAGAAATATACTCTAATGGCAGGGACTTTGTATGTCTTGCTACAGATTCCAGTGGCGTAATAAAGGTATCTGAACCATAAGATGCTATATCGGTTCCTAACCTCTTTATGGCTACACTTCCACTTTTCTCTGTTGTTATAGCATATTCTACGGCTTTTTGACCTACCATATAAGCCTCTTGAGCATCTACCTCAGACTGCATAGGAAAAGACCTCTGTATATATCCAAAGGTGTCCGCCCTTACTCTAAGCTTTTTGTGAAGTCTACCACCTAACTCTCTTTTTACAAAATCGGCAAGGAATGCCCCTAATTCGCCAGCTGTCCCAAGTTGAACATTGCCATGTGAATCTGTATAACCTGTAGAATATATAGGTTTTCCATCTCTTTGAACCCCTTCAGATACTGCAATTTGCACCCTACCTAGTCTTCTATAAATATCTTCTACATCTTGTAAAAAGTTATCAAAATCAAAATCTTTCTCAGGCACATATATAAGATGCGGACCGTCCTCTTCCCTCTGTTTTGCCAAAATAGAGGCTGCCGTAAGGAATCCTGCATGTCTTCCCATGACTACATTTATCTTTATACCTCCAAGAGATTTATTATCCTGATTATCTCCCATAAAAGCCATAGCAACAAATCGTGCAGCAGAGCCGTATCCTGGAGTATGATCATTAACGAGAAGGTCATTATCTATAGTTTTAGGGACATGAAATACTACCAAATCATAATTTTCTCTTTTTGCAAAGTCATCAATTATATAGGCAGTTTCTGCAGAATCATTTCCTCCTATATAGAAAAAATAGCGAATATTCTTCGCCTGAAACATGCGCAACATAGACATACATTCTTCTTCTGTCGGTTTTTTTCTTACAGAACCTAAACCTGCACCCGGGGTTTTTGCTATTAAATCTAATTCCGGATATGAAAGGTTTCCTAAATCGACAAATTCATCTCCCAAAATTCCTGCTACACCATGAATAGCACCATAGAGTGTTTCAATCTCTTCATGTTTTCTTGCCTCTTTTATAATACCTACAAGTGTCTGATTAATTACCTGTGTTGGGCCACCTGATTGCCCTATAATAGCATTACCCTTAAGTGCCATACCTACCTCCTTCCATATTATTCCTCAACATCATAGGCTAAAGCCTTTTTGAACATAGATGGTCGATCTACCACCCCTACAAGTCTACCTTCCTTATCTGTAACAGGTAAAATTTTCAGCCTCCTCCCTACCATTACCTCTACTAAATCAAGGACCTTTGTATCCTCATTTATCACATAAATATCCTTTAACATTATTGTACTTACCTCTTTCTCAGAAAGTTCCTTGAGTCCCCTTGCAAATTCATCTAAATCGGGAAGATATGCAGTTGTGTCAAGATAAGAAAAATACCTTGGAAGTGCTGCTCTCATTATTATACCATCAGTTACTATTCCTTTTACCTTAAAATTTTTATCTGTAATAATAAGTTCTGCTATTCTCATGCGTTCCATAAGTTCTATTACTCTTCCAATCTTTGTATGAGGAGGGATAGAGGTAAGATCTCTCCTCATGACATCTCTTACCCTCATAATAGCCTCCTTCCTATGTAAGTTCCTCTACTTCTACCTTTAGAAGCATTTCATCCACACTCTCTGGTGAAAAATCAAAGATAGACACAGTCTCAAGTGTTGCTACTTTCAAAGCAAGCCCCATACCAAACCTTGTAGCCTCCTCCAATCCATGTCCTTTCATGATTCCGATAGAAACACCTGCAAGAAGGGCTTCTGATGACCCAAAAAGATTTATATTTTCTTCATATTTAAGCTTATAAAGCACCTTTTTCCCTGTCTTAGAAACAAGTACATCGTTTTTATCTTTATAAGAAACTATGGCATTTTCAGCACCAAGTTCTATAAGCTTCTCAGCTATTTTTATACTTCCGTCCAGGTCTTTTATACTATAACCAAAATATTCCTTTATAGTAGAAGTATCTGGTTTTATGACATACGGTTTTGCCTCTGCTGCCTTTTCTAATAATTCACCCCTTGCTGTAACTATACAGTGTTTTACCCCTATACTTTTTGCAAGTGATATTACATCATAATATAAGGTAGATGGAGCTCCGCGAGGAACACTTCCACCCATAAAGACAACTTCTGCATTTAATATTGACTTCTCCACCACATGCATAAATTCTTTAAGGTCTTCTTCCTCCATATGTGGACCAAGGGATGTTATAGTAGTCTCTGTCTTATCCGAAAGGTCAACAATTACTACATCAGTACGGGTATGCTCTCTCAAGAAAATAGTATTTGTATATATTCCCTCATCATTTAAGAGAAGAATAAGCTTTCTTCCTATCCTCCCCTCGCCCACTGCATTTACACTCATAGTAGGAATTCCAAATTTTGCAACAAGTCTTGCTGTATGGATACCTTTGCCTCCAGGGGAATAGTAATCATTTATAGAGCTTACATGTTTCCCCTTCTCCAGCTTATTAATTATCATTATATAATCCATCGCAGGATTAGGAGTTATACTTACAAACATTTAGCCCTCCTCTTCTTTTTTGTATATTCATTATAACATATATAACAACCTTTTTCCAGAGGAAGTTAAATATTTTTATAAACTAGAAAGTAATTTGTTTTTAAACAAATAAAGTAAAATAAATTTATATTCTATATTAAACCCTTGACAAATAGAAATCTGGTAGTATAGTTAAAATATGGAAAACATAATTGTTGTGATAATTTTTATATCCACATATATCGCACTGGGCATAGGAAAAATTCACAGGGTAGTTATTGCCCTCTCTGGGGCTACCCTCATACTACTTTTTCATATATTAAATTTCGAAAATGCATTTTACTCTACAGAATATGGAATAGACTGGGATGTTATCATCTTACTCATGTCTATGATGATCATTGTCAACATAACTAAGCAGACAGGCATATTTGAATGGATTGCGGTAAAGGCCGTAAAACTTTCAAAGGCAAAGCCATATGCCCTTATGGTCCTCTTTGTACTTGTAACAGCGGTAATTTCTGCATTTTTGGATAATGTTACAACCGTTCTGTTTATAGCCCCTATCACACTATTTATCTCAGATGCAATGGAACTTCCTGCGGTTCCTTTTCTCATATCAGAGGCCCTTGCTTCAAATATAGGTGGCACAGCTACCCTTATAGGAGACCCACCAAACATCATGATAGCAAGTAAAGCAAAATTAGGTTTTATAGATTTTATCAATCATCTTACCCCTGCCGTAATCATTATATTGCTTGTATATATTCTTACCCTAAAAATTATGTTTTCACATAGTTTTAGATACAATGAAGAAAAGGCAAAAAAAATCCTTAAAATGGACGAAAAGAAGGCCATAAAAGATCCCGTGCTCCTCAAAAAAGTCCTCATTGTACTTACAGGAGTTATTTTTGGGTTCTTTATTCACGGGGCCCTTGGATTAGAGCCAGCCATAGTGGCACTTACAGGTGCCACCTTGATGCTTGGTATTTCAAAAACAAACATACATGAAATGCTTGAACGGATAGAATGGACCACACTATTTTTCTTTGGAGGGTTATTTATTATAGTAGGTTCTATGGTAAAAGTAGGTATAATTCAGATACTCTCCCAAAAAGTCCTTGATCTCACAGGAGGACATTCTTTCTTAACATCTGGGGTAATTCTATGGTTTTCTGCATTTACCTCTGCTTTTGTAGATAATATTCCATATGTAGCTACCATGAATCCCCTCATCGCCCATATGGCACCTGTCATTTCAGGGATGCCTTCTGCATCCCCTACTTCTTTGGCTGTACTTCACTCACCTGCTGTGTTACCTATTTGGATTGCACTCTCTCTTGGAGGATGTCTTGGAGGAAATGGCACACTAGTAGGGGCTACGGCAAATGTAGTAGTATCTGGCATATCAGAAAAGCATGGGCACAAAATCAGTTTTGGAGAATTTTTTAGATATGGTATGCCTATAATGATAGAGAGTGTAGTGATAGGCTTTTTATACATATGGATAAGATATTACATGCTTAAGATTTTTTAATACCTCTCTTCCCTCGCAAGTTACCCATATCCTCTGAAGAAAAGACTTTTTTAAGCAGTATAGGAGTAAGAAATGCAGTTATAAGCACTGTAGCCACTACAGAAGAAAACTGATAACTGTTAAAAATATTATATCTTAGAGCCATAGCGGCAACCACAAGGGCAACTTCTCCCCTTGGGATCATACCCACACCTACCCTAATGGCCTCTATAGGTTTATAACCTAATATAAAAACTCCTCCACCTGAACCTATAAGTTTACCAAAAATAGCTATGGATAAAATAATGACAAGATCAATTATAGAAGCCCATCTAAAATCTTTGATATCAGCCTCAAGCCCTATAGTTACAAAAAACATGATAGAAAAAAAGTCTGCACCCAATATATCTGCTATCTCATGAATAACCTGACGATAATGCGTAGTACCAAGAACCAATCCCGCAAGATATGCCCCTGTAATATATGCAGCACCAAGATGATGGGCAAGCCATGCATAAAAAAACATAATACCAATAGCCATGGTAGGTATCATATATTTTAGCTTAAAACGGGAAGTCCATTTAAAGAAATATGGAAGGAATTTCTTACCAAGATAAAATCCCAGGATAAAATATATAAGTATGTATATGAAAGAAAAATATGGATTTTTCCCTTCTTCTCCTATAAAAGTTATAACAAAAGTCAGGATAAGAATTCCCATTACATCATCTGCAATGGCTGCACCTAAAATTGTAGCACCCTCCTTTGACCTTAACTTTTTCATCTCAGCAAGAACCTGTACAGAGATACTTACACTTGTTGCGGTAAGCACCGTACCCATAAGGAGACTTTGAGTAAAAGAGTATTTTACAAAGGGTAAAATTAATAAAGCAAACACAAATGGCAAAGTTACACCACCAGTAGCTGCAAGAAGGGCATCTTTCGCCTGTCTTTTAAGCTGGTCAAGGTCTGTCTCCATTCCCGCAAGAAAAAGGATTATAATCACACCTATATCAGACATAGTATGAATAACCTTATCGGCATGAATTATACCCAATACAGAGGGGCCAAGGATAAAACCTACGGCCAAAAACCCAATAACAGTAGGCATAGAAAAAGAAAGTGACCATGCAGCACCAAGCTTTCCAATAATGGTAATTATTGCAATCTTTAATATTTCATCCAAATCTTTCATAAATTCCTCCTCTCTCTTGACAAACTCCACACATAGTACACCCCTGTGGTGGGCATGGTGGGGTAAATCTTCTCTTTTTCATTAATTTCCTTTCTCTTGCAAGATATGAAGGGCTTACCATTGTATCAATAATCCTCCATGGCAGATCTTCCTCCTTTAAAGGAGAAAAGATAGTTTTTTCTATTAGTTCATAAGGAACTATCTTCTTAAACCTTCTGGGACCTTTTCTGGCTATCTCTGGAAGGAAAGGAGCAATCTCTTCTCCTCCCCGAGAAAGCAGTCCCTGTAATACATAATACTTAATCTCTCGAGGAAGAATTTTAATTCGATTATACCTCTTTCTCAAAGTATTTTCAATATATAAAAGACGCCTATTTACCACATCTTCTCGTTCTTGAGGAAAAACTTCAAATGGGGTATGAGGTTTTGGAATAAAGGGATTTATACTGATAATAAGCTCTCTAAGGGATTTAAATTGGGAAAGCAAATCTTCTATAAGCCCCACTATCCCTTCTATATCATCATCAGTTTCTTCGGGTAGGCCTACCAAAAAATAAAGCTTAACACTCTTTATTCCCTCAGATATGGCATCCCCTATTTTTTCAAAAAGCAGATCAGGGTATATATTTTTATTAATAACCTCTCTCATCTTATCTGTCCCCACTTCAGGGGCAAGGGTGATAGTCCTCAAACCACCTCTTTTCAAAAGGCCAAAGAGCTCTCTTGTTGCAGAATCTGACCTAAGAGATGAGATCCCTATACCTAATCCCATATCTAAGATACCTCTAAGTATATCAAGTATTTCAGGATGATCCGATACACTTGGACTTACAAGCCCGACCTTTTTTCTATACCTACTACCACGCTTTGCAGATTCCATTATAACATCATATCCTCTGTTTCGCACAGGTCTATATATATAACCTGCCATACAAAACCTACAGCCCCTTCCACAACCCCTGCCTATCTCTATAAGATGCATATCAGGAAACTCTTGTTCTTTAGAATAAAGCACACTCTCTGAAGGATATTTATCTACATCTTCAACCCATAACCTCTCTACCCTATGTACTGGATATTTCGGGACATAGATTCCTCTCCATTTTGAAAGAATCCTAAGGATAGATTCTCTCTCTTTTTCATGAATAACAAGGTCTATAATATCATGTATAATCTCTTCTCCCTCGCCTATAACAAATATATCTGCAAAAGGCTTTATAGGCAATGGGTTGGCACTTGGGGCAACCCCTCCCACTATTATAAGAGGAGACTCTTTCCCCCTATCTTTTGCATAGAGAGGTATGCCAGAAAGGTCTAACATTTTTATAAAATTAAGATAATCGGGTTCAAAAGATATAGAAAAGGCAACTATATCGAAATCTTGAAGAGACATATAAGTGGTATAAGAAAAGAGAGGGGTGTTCGTCCTCTTTAGGTAATCTTCCTCATCAGGGTATGGCAAAAAGGCTCGATCAACTAAAATCCGCTCATCCCTTAATAAGGTATAATATATGGATTGAAATCCAAGATTTGCCATACCAATATTGTAATAATTTGGATAAGAAATCAAAAAAGAGAGCCTTTTCCCATAGACATTTCCAAAAAGGCCCTCTTCTCCTTTGACTCGTTTTTCAAAAGATTTCTGAACAGGATTCATCAAAATTGAACCTTAACGGGCTCCCTATCCTCCTCGGGTATCTCAAATAGTTTTTCAGGTTGAAAACCAAACATTCCAGCCAAAAGGTTAGCAGGGAACATCTGAATAGCATTGTTATATTTCATTACTGTATCATTGTAAAACTCACGAGAAAATGCAATCTTGTTTTCTGTATCTGTTAGGTCTTCTTGAAGTTTTAGAAAATTCTCATTTGCCTTAAGTTGTGGATAGTTCTCAGCCACTGCAAAAAGGGTTCTCAATGCCCCTGTAAGCATATTACTTGCTTCCATCTGTTCCGTGGGTGTAGTAGCAGAGAGAAACTGAGTTCTTGCCTTTGTAACATTTTCAAAAACAGTCTTTTCATGAGAGGCATACCCCTTCACCGTCTCTACCAAATTTGGGATAAGATCTGCCCTTCTCTTAAGCTGCACAAGTACTTGTGCCCATGCATTCTTTACCCTGTTTCTAAGTACGATTAATTTATTGTAAGTAAATATAACATAAAGTATAACAATAGCTAATATAATAAGATATACCATCTATTCACCTCCATTTTTATTCTCTATTTTCTCTTTCAAAATAGCCTCTGCCAACTCTTTATCTTCACTTTTTACCATAATTTTAAAACTTCCTAATCCATTCACCGTAAAAGGATGGGTAAGGGGTGTTATATGTGATTTTACAAATACCTTAATACCATTTGCCCTCAAAAGTCCCTCAATTACTTTTTCCTCCTCCTCTCCCCATGCCTCATAAATAAGGACATAATCCTCTTTATCCATTAAACACCTCTTTTGTCAACTTAAAATGGAGTTTTGCAACTTTTCCTAACTCCTCTTTAGAAAATCTATCTAAAAATAGAGAGAGCGCCTCTCTTACTTTCTTGCCAGCACCTTTTGGAAATTCAAACTGATACTTAGCACTCATTTCTCTCATCTCTTTTTCGAAGGCACATCGTGCAAGAATAGAGGATGCTGCACATGCCACATCCCTCTCTCCCCCTACGACCTCCTCTATCTCTATCTTATTTTTAAAATACTCGGGAATACCAGATTTTTTTGAAAATTTATCCACAACTACTCTATTTACAGGGTATCTCTCAGAAAGACTCTTTATCACTTTTATATGAGCATCACTGAGTATATGATTCAAATTCTTCTTTTCTTCGTATATGCGGTTGTATTCTTCGGGTTTGATTATTAATATCTTGAATAAAAAATTCTTTTTTATAAGCCCTGCTAGCTCTTCTATCTTAGCAGGGCTTAATCTCTTACTATCCTTTATCCCTATTTTCAAAAGATTGCTCTCATCTTTAGGCTGTACAATAACCCCTGCTACTACCAATGGACCGAAATAATCTCCCTTTCCTGCCTCATCAGTCCCCATCCATGTAGATTCTTTCATCTTAAAAAATTTATCTCTTATATCATTATAAAGGGCTTCTGACTCTTTGCCCTGAATAAGCAGCTTTCCACTTTTGTAAAGGATTAAACTTATACCATCCTTTTCTGCCTTGAAAAAGGCATACTCTAAATTTTTAAATGAAAAGTGCCTATTTTTCAACCATAAGAACAGCCTATCTTTATATTTTAAAGGGAAATCTAAAGAAATATTCAAACTTAATTCCCTAAGCTCTCTTCCTTTACATTTTCATGAGACTCTGTCAAGTGAGAAGGATAAAACCAATCACATTGGTCAACAGGATTTTTCCTTATTTTTTGGGTAATAAGACACTTATATACCCCTTCTTTTTCCATAAGCTCCCTATCAACATGCCTACACACCTGACAAAGTCCTTTTTCGTTTCGCATTTTAACCATCCCCTTTCTCAATATTAAATTTTTATTTTATGTGTAGTGTAATCTTATTTCCTGGCTGAAGTGTTACAAACCCCTGCCATTTTATATTTCCATCCTTTATTACTACTATCTGATGTGTTCCTGCAGATACAACTCCTACAGTTAATTTCCCATTTTTATCAGTAAGTCCCCTAAAAAATCCATCCATATAGACCTGTGCAGATGGTGGGGCAGATTCTATCGTAACATATGCCATAAATTGCTCTACCCTTACAACCCCAGGAGAACCAACAACTACCTGTGGATAAAGCACTTGGGTAGAGGTTATAGGGACATATACAATCTGAGATGGATACACATAATTTACAACTGTATTTACAGGTACATAGATATATGCGATGTAGGGTTCATAACCGGGAAGTTCCACTGTAAGATGATGAGTGCCCACCATTACATTACCTACAGTAATTGGGGTAGTCCCAATATAGGCACCATCAAGATATACCTTTGCCCCCACAGGTACCTGGGTAAGAGATATTGCACCATAAGAGACAGAACCTGAAGGAACTACTACAGTCTCTGTAGCCAAGGCAGTTATGTTTAAAAAAACTAAACCTAAAACAAGAAAAAACAACCATCCTTTTTTCATATTAACACCCCCTTAAAAAATTAAGAATTCGGGAAAATATAAACTGTTTGCTCTGCAGAAATATTTACCCCTCTTGTCCAAGTGTTATAACCCTCTTTCATCAAAGTAATATTGTGATATCCTGGTTTTAAGGCTATTTTTAGGTTTCCACTCTGAGGAATATGCCCTTTATACTTCCCATCCACATAGACTTTTGCACCTTTTACGGCATCAATTATAAAGACATAACCCACCTTTTTTACAGGGACAAGAGAATAAACAACAGAGGTGATCTTTCCCTCTGGCACATAAACATTCTCCTCTAGGGTTTCGTATCCCCCAAGTTCTATCTTTATCTTATGTGCGCCTGCTTTAATGTTTTCTAATGTAATAGGGGTAATACCTTTTCTCATCCCATCTAAAAATACATTGGCACCTTGAGGTATGGATGATATAGAGATACCCCCTAGAGGTTCTGGGATTTGTGTAAAACCATTCTGTTGGGTGCCCTGCATAGTAGGGGTGACCACAATTACAGGTGCCCCTTGGGTAGTTTGAGTTCCTATCTTTTGAGGTGAAGGTGCAGGGACTACGGTTTTAACATTTTCCTTAGGCATATTTTGAGGAAGCCCTACTTGGAAATAAACAACTGCACTTGACCAATCTTTCTCATTCATAGGGTCCAAAAGTAGATTAAATTTTCTTGTAAGGACCCTTACATCAGTCACAGGAACTACCCCTGTTTTTATAAGTCTTTTTTCCTTGGCACTTAGAAGATTTCCCCTGGCAGATGCAAAACCTTGCAGATACTCTTTTCCCAAAGGTGGTGTAACCCTCAGCTTGAACCAATTGGGAAGAGGGATAGCATAAACATTCCCTGCCTTTAAAAAATTATCCCGTATGTACATATTAGGGAATATTAGCCTTGCCTTTCCATTAGCATCAATATCGTAAATTAATACATAACTGTCTCTTTTTACCATGAAATAAACAGTCATCTCTTCCCCTGGCATATAGACAGCCCCAGGCGCCCTATCTAACCAAATATTTAAAAAAGAGGTAGAAGGAATATCTATCTTTATAGGAAGGTCCTCCTTTTTTATTGCGATACCGGGAAGAGGTTTTAGAGGGGGGCTTGCTGTGACAAGTTTCCCTACATTAATGGGGTTTACATATACGGGCTCCTGAATCTTAAAAAAACCAATTGCAAAAGCATTAAATGAAAAAGTCAGGATAAAAATTAGAAATATCAATAATATATACTTTACCTTATCCATAACGATCTCCTCCTGACATAAATATTATTCTTTAATTTAATATATAATACCACAAAAAATCTATCTTGAAAATAGAAGAGTGGAATAAATTTTTTAAAAAATTTTATAGAAAATCTCACCTCCCTATGCTATAATGATGGCAAAAGAGTGTTAAGGAGGTTGGGATGTCAATAAAGCTTGATAATTACGAGGCAATATTCTTCGACCTTGGAGGTACATTAATAGATGCAGATAAAGATAGGAGGGCTCATCTTGAAATTCTTCAAGAGATTATCTTAAGATATGGGATTCCTATTAGTGCAGAAAAGGCATTAGATGCACATTATGAGTACCTTGTAGAGGAGATAAACAAAGAGAGTTTTATAACTACATGGGATGCCCTAAAGAGAAGTCTCTACAAGTTATTTTCTGAGTACGCTCCCAATATTGAACTAGATTTTGGGTGGATAAGAGAGATATACTTTAAATATCATGAAAAATTTGTAGACCTCTATCCAGGTGTGGTAGATCTACTAAAATTTTTAAAAGAAAAGGGTAAGCATATAGGCATTATTTCAGATATAGATAATGATTATATGGAATTCCAATTAAATATTTTTGGAATTAAAGACATATTTGATTCTATCACAACATCAGAAGAGGTAAGGGCATATAAACCTAACCCAGAAATATTTCAAAAGGCATTAAATAAAGCAGGGGTCTCTGGGGAAAAAGCCATATACATAGGTGATAATTATTGGAAAGATATAATCGGGGCAAAGAAATTTGATATGACTACAGTGCTTGTTGGAACACCCCCGGATGAAAAATTTATCGTAGATGGAATAAGGCCAGATTATGTAATTCCAACTACTTCTGAATTTAAAAATATAATAAGTGAATAAGGAGGAAAAAATGGCCAAAAAAAAGGTTACCATTCCATATCTTAAGAAAAAAAAGGAAGAAGGGAAAAAGATCACAATGCTTACTGCATATGATTATCCCATCTCTCAAATGGTAAATGAAGCAGAGATAGATATTATTCTTGTAGGTGATTCTCTTGCAATGGTATTTCAAGGGCTTACAAGTACTGTCCCTGTAACAGTTGATGAAACAATATATCATTGTAAGGCTGTTATGAGGGGAAACACAACTTCTCATGTAGTAGGAGATATGCCATTCTTAAGTTATCAAACAAGTGTAAGAGATGCCATATACAATGCAGGTCGTATTATGAAAGAGGGTGGGGTTGATAGTGTAAAGCTTGAAGGTGGAGAGAGAATGGCAGATATGGTATATGGTATTACGAGGGCAGGCATCCCCGTAATGGGCCATATAGGACTTACGCCCCAATCTGCCTCCCAATTAGGTGGGTTTAGGGTACAGGGAAAAGATATAGAAAGTGCAAGGCAACTTATAAAAGATGCTATAGCCTTAGAAGAGGCAGGAGCATTTGCACTTATCCTTGAGGCGGTTCCTTCAAAACTTGCAAAAATTGTAACAGAAAAGGTAAAAATTCCTACAATAGGCATAGGAGCTGGCCCGTATTGTGATGGTCAGGTACTTGTAACCCATGATATGTTAGGTGTTTTTGATAAATTTAGACCAAAATTTGTCAAAGTTTACGCAGATATCAGAAAACAGATCATAGATGCACTTGTAAAATATAGAAATGAAGTGGAAGAGGTAGGTTTTCCAACTGAAGAGTATAGTTATGAGGTATCTGAAGAGACAGAGAAGATGTTTGAAGAAATTGCAAAAGAGTTTTAAAAAGGAGAGATTCCTATGAAAATTGCGGTTATTGGCGCAGGTGCAATGGGAAGCATCTTTGGAGGACACCTTAAAGAGGCAGGAGAAGATGTTACATTTATAGATATATACAAGGAGCATATGGATGAAATCAAAAAAAATGGCCTCTCTATAGAACTCCCTGATGGAAGTACAAAGGTTATCCATGGGATAAATACCGCCACATCTCCAAAAGGTCTGCCGAAAATGGATCTTATCATAATTTTTGTAAAATCTACTGTGACAAAAGAGGCAGCAGAAGAGGCAAAAGAGCTTGTAAAAGGCGACACCCTATTCCTTACACTCCAAAATGGGTTGGGTAATGGTGAGGCCATAGCAGAAGTGGTTGGTGAAGAAAAGGTCTTATTGGGGGTAACTACATGTGGGGGAACCTTTTTAGGCCCAGGAAAGGTAAGATTTGCAGGTAAAGGAGATACATTTATTGGTGGATTAAAGATAGGAAAAGAGAGGGTTCTTCCTATAGTAGATATATTTAATAAGGCAGGTCTTCCAACTTACTATAGAGATGATGTAATAGGTCTTGTATGGGATAAACTCTTCATAAATGTTGCCATAAATCCTGTTACAGCCATAACAGGTATTAAAAATGGAGAATTACTAAATTATGAAGAAACAAAAAAGATTATGATGGGACTTGTTAGTGAAGCAGTAGATGTGGCAGATAGAAAAGGGATAAAGAGAGATAAGGAGAAGGTATACAAACATGCACTTGAAGTAGCTGAAAAAACAGCAAAAAATATGTCTTCCATGCTTCAAGATATCACAAAAAAGAGAAAAACAGAGATAGATACTATAAATGGCAAAATAGTAGAATACGGAAAAGAGGTAGGTGTAGCCACTCCATACAATGAAATGGTTACATATCTTGTAAAGGTTTTAGAGAAAAGGAGATAAATATGGAGATAGCCGAGCTTAAAGAGTATTTGGATGAACTCCTTATGATATCAAAATTTGATGATGTAAGTTTAAATGGGCTCGTGGTGGATGCAAAAAGGGATGTAAAAACAGTCGGTCTCTCAGTGGATACATCCCTTTTTGCCATAGAGAGGGCAATAAAAGAAAATGTAGATCTTTTAATAGTTCATCACGGTATATATTGGGGTAAACCCCTACCCATAGTAGGGGCTCTGCACGAAAAACTAAAACTCTTTACCCAAAGTGGATTGGGACTTTATGTAGCACATCTTCCCTTAGATGCCCATCCTATGTATGGAAATAATATTCAAGGGGTGAGGCTCTTCTCACCAGATAGAGAAGAGCCTATACTCGATATAGGTTTTAAAGGTATATATAATACTCCAAAAGATAGAGAGGTATTTCTCAAAATAGCAAGGGATAAGATAAACCCAGATACAGTACTTTGGGATTTTGGCCCCGAAGAAATAGACGAATTTGCATTTATAAGTGGTGATGCCTTATCAATGCTTCCAAAGGTAATAGAGCTTGGGATAAAAACATATGTTACAGGGGAGCCAAAACATAGTCTCTTCCTTACAGCAAGAGAAGAGGGTGTAAATGTATTACTTTCAGGACACTATATGACCGAAACACTTGGGGTACGGGCCCTTGGAAAACACCTTGAGGAAAAATTTAACCTAAATACAATATTTTTAAACTTTCCTACGGGGTATTAGGTTTATACCTAAACTACAAAGGATAAATATAAACCCAGAGAAGATAAAAACAACCCTAAAGCCCACTGTTGCACCTATAAGACCGCCTATAAAAGGACCAAAGGCATTGCCCAGGGAATAGGCAGAAGAGGAGAGTCCAAAGGCCCTTCCCCGGGCATGTGCCGGTACAAGCTCTGTGATAAAGGAATTAAAAGTTGGAATTATAGCCCCTATAAAAAATCCTGTGAATACCCTCAAAAGTAAAAGCTCAAATGGAGTCTTTATAAGGTATATAGGGAAAAAAGTAATAGAAGAAGTTATAAATAAAATCTTTAACAATCTGTATGAAGGGACCTTCTCAAGGAGTCTTGCCGCAATTAAAGATGATAGGGCACTTGCAAGAGACGAAAGACCAAATACATACCCTGTAGATGTAATACCCTCTCCTATTTTACCCAAATTTTGTATAAGAAGGGGCAAAATAGGATAGACAGCCCTATTCCCAAGTGTAAAGAGAAATTGAAAAACAAGAAATATGGACAAAACCTTTATAATACCTTTCGTACCATCTTTAAGACTACTTACTTCATTATAAGAAGGCCTTACAAAGTGCTCTTTAATAAAAAATAAAACTATTAAACCACCTATAAGATAAAAAAGGGTCGAAACATAAAAAGAGGTATGATATCCATATCCAGATACAATAATACCCCCTACAATAGGGCCTACAAATGCACCCACATAGATAGCACTTTGCATTATACCTATACTGAAGGGGACTTTTTCCTCTGGAATGATAGTACTTACCAAAGACATAGAGGCAGAGACTGTGCCTGCAACAGATGCATGAAGAAATCTATAGACTACAAGCTGAAGGGGGGAATGTGCAAAAGACATAAGAAAGATAAATACCCCACTTCCAAAAAAGGCCCTAAGTAACATAGGTTTTCTACCAATCCTATCTCCTATACTCCCCCAAATAGGGGAAAAGATGACAAGTGCAAGACTTCCCCCAAAGCTAACAACCCCTGCCCAAAAAGAGGCCTCTTTTTGGTTCGTTGCACCAATCTTTTGAAGATATAGAGGAAAAAATGGGGATATAAAATAAAAGCCGGATATAGAGAGAAACTGGGCTATCCATCCAGCAATAAGTGCTTTTTTCCAGTTCATATCTTCTCCTAAGATGTAAAAATATCCTTGCTATTATAACATAAATTTTCTTCTATGTATTTACAATTTCAAAGTTCTGTGATAAAATTTTTTTATGGAAAATTTATGTCAAAAATGTGGAGAAAAAGCAATAATTTTCATACCACATCAAGGCAGGTGGTTATGTGAAAAACACTTCATTTCATATTTTTTCCAAAAATTAGAAAAAACAATAAAACACTATAGATTACTCTCTAAGGGTGATAAAATATTCCTTGCGGTATCTGGAGGAAAAGATTCTATATCTCTCTGGGATGCCTTATCCCATATAGGTTATAAACCTATTGGATATTACATAAAACTTGGACTTGGACCACATGAAGATGAGATAATAGAGAAAATAGATAGATTCGCAGAGGAAAAAGGCCTTGAATTTAGGGTATTTGATTTTCCAAAGGTATATGGAAAAACAGTACCTGAAATTGCACATGCAAAAAATCGAAGGATTTGCTCTGTTTGCGGCTTAGTAAAGAGATATCACTTTAATAAAATAGCCACTCAGGAAGGTTTTGATGTGGTAGTAACAGGCCATAACCTTGATGATGAAATAACATCTATTGCTATAGATAATATAAGGTGGGAGATAAAAGAACTTGGTCGAAAAGATGGTCCTCTTATGGAAGAGTGGCATGATAAATTCGCAAAAAGGGCAAAACCCTTTGCACTATTTACAGATGAAGAGATAAGGATATTTGCAAAGTTAAGAAAACTATCTTACTATGAAAAAGAATGCCCTTATCATAGTGTTCATTCTACTCGCCTGGATTTAAAAAGGATGTTTAATGAGCTTGATAAACTGCATCCAGGTATGAAGATACATTATTATAAAGATTTTTTAAAAATCAAAAAAATCTTTGAACCATACCTTAATGAATTACCACTTAAGGAGTGTAAGGTCTGCAAAATGCCTACGCGAATAGGCATCTGTGCATTTTGCAGACTTATGGATAAAGATAAAACGGAGGTGTAAAATGAAAATAGGGGTGTTAGTAGAAGACCTTTACAATGAACTTGAATTTTGGTATCCCTATTTAAGGTTAAAGGAAGAGGGTTTTGAGGTTTTAGCAATAGGGCCTGAGGGAGGGAAAGAATACAAAAGTAAAGTTGGACTCCCAAAGGCATCAGAGGTAGGGGCAAAAGATGTGGACCCAAAAGAGCTTGATGCCATCGTTGTTCCGGGGGGTTATGCACCTGACAGATTAAGAAGATCCAAAGATATACTTGACCTCGTAAAAGGGGTCTATGAAAATGGAAAGATTGTAGCTACAATATGTCATGGAGGATGGGTCTTAATCTCTGCAGGGATACTTAAAGGGAAAAGGGCTACATCATATTTTGCCATAAAAGATGATATGATAAATGCAGGGGTAGATTGGGTAGATGAAGAGGTGGTAGTAGATGGAAATATTGTTACATCAAGGACTCCAGATGACCTTCCCATATTTTTAAAAACCATAATATCAAAGCTAAAAGAATTAAAATGAATGAAAAATTCTTCTTAAAAAAGATACCTGTTCCTATAACTATTACAAAAAATGACAAAATTACATATGTTAACGAGGAAGCAATCTCCTTTACAGGATATAAGGAAGAGGAGCTTATAGGGAAAAACATAAGCCTCCTCTATCCTTCTCTATTTGAATTTGAGAGCATAAAAGAAAGTGCAGAAGAAAATAAAGGAATAAGGGGATTAAGAACTAAGCTAAAAAATAAACAGGGAGAGATAGTTGATGTAGCAGTATATATTAACCTCTTACGATATGAGGATGGTTCAAGTGGAGGTATAGGTGCAGTATTAGATATTAGCTCAATAGTAGAAGGGGAAGAAAAACTCCAAAAAAATATAGAAAAGTTACATTTTTTATATAATACCTTAAGAACCCTTACCTCTTCTTTGGATTTAGATGAGATAATAAAAAAAGTAGTAAATATCTTAAGAGACTATTTTAATATCGAAGTAATAGCCCTATCCTTTTTAGAAGAAAAGGAAGGAAAAAAGTATAGTCAAGTCAAATACACTATTGGCTATGAACCTGAAATGGTTAAGAAATTTTCTACACTCCCTATTGATGAGTGGAAAGACAGGTCTAATGTTTGTCATGCCATATATACAGGGAAGCTACTATACATTCCAGATGCAACTAAAGTAGAAAAGAATTATCTTGAGGTAAATAGCAAAGTTCGCTCATCTCTTGCTATACCTATAAAATTTAAGGAACATATATTTGGGGGAATTGTATTAGAATCTACAGAGATAGATAGATTTAGCAAAGAAGATATAGAGCTTTTAAATACTATTATAGATATCTTTGCAACTGTCATAGTAAATGCAAGGCTATATGAGCAAACATTAGAACTTTCCATAAAAGATGCCCTAACAGACACCTATAATCATAGGTATTTCTACGATCAACTACACAAAGAGATAGGGTGGAACAAAAGATATGGAACCCCTTTCTCCCTTGCAATATTAGATCTGGACAAATTCAAAAGAATAAATGATACCTATGGACATATAGAAGGGGATAGGGTACTTAGAAAGATAGGTAAATTACTAAAAACTAATGTAAGAAATCATATAGATGTAGTATGTAGATACGGTGGAGATGAATTTTCCATAATATTTCCCCATACAAATTTAGATGAGGCAAAAGTAGTAACAGAGAGACTTCTTTATACACTAAATAAAGAAAATAAAAATCTATATGGGATTACTATGAGTATTGGCCTCAAACAGTATGAAGGGGAGTCCCCTACAGAATTTATAGCAAAAACAGACGCACTTACCTATAAAGCCAAACAAAAGGGCGGGAACCGTATAGAGTGTTAACTATGCCCATATAAGAATAGGATTTTCCAAGATTTCCTTAAAATAGTTTAAAAATTTTGCCCCATAGGCCCCATCTATTGCCCTATGGTCTGCAGATAGAGTAACTTTTAAGACTGGTTTTATTCTAACTTGTCCATCTACAGCCAAAGGAGTATCTTTTATCTTTCCTATAGCCAGTATACCTACCTGTGGTGGATCTATAATAGCAGAGAACTCTTCTATATTATATGGGCCCAAATTTGATATGGTAAAGGTAGCACCCTCCATATCAAATGGTGTAAGTTTTCCATTTAGAGCCTTATCTACTAAATCATGTCTTTCTCTCTCTATCTCTTCTATATCCTTTTTCTCTACATTATGAATAACAGGTACAATTAGAGAATCTCCTTTATCTAAAGCTACTCCTATATTTACACTATCAAAGACCTTAAGGCCCTCTTTTTTAAAATGGGCATTTAAATTTTTGTATTTCAAAAGAGAGATAGATAGTGCCTTTATAATAAAATCTGTGTAACTTAATTTGAGATCTTTTGCAGAATTTAAAGTTTCTTTTAGTTCTTTTACCTTTTCCATATCCACAGATAAGGTAAGATAAAAATGTGGGATTTCCCTTTTAGATCTGCTCATCTTCTCCCCTATTGCCCTTCTCAAAGAAGAAAGGGGTATTTCTTCGCCTCCCTCTTTCTTCTTTATGTATGCCTCTACATCCTCTCTTTTTATCCTATCTTTACCTTTTGCGATAAGTGTAAGGTCTATTCCATGTTCTTTTGCAATCTTTTTTGCAAGAGGGGTAGCCAAAATCCTCTCTTTTTTCTCTTCGATCTTAACCTCCTCTATTTCATCATTTTTATCTTCTATCCCTATATCCTCTTTTTTTATTTCAGCTTTCAGTCCTTCCTCTGGAGCTTCAATAGGTTCATCTTTTGAGGAGGTAAGCAACAAAATAGGTTCACCTACCTTTACAGTATCACCAATATCTACAAAAATCTTCCTCACATATCCTTCTTTAAAACTCTCTACAGTTAGAGTGGTTTTATCTGTTTCTGTCTCAAAGATAAGATCACCCTTTTTTACATAATCACCCTCTTTTACATAAATATCAACAATGCGTCCCTCTTCCATGGTTTCGCCAAGATGAGGCATCCTAATTAACTCTTGCATTTTTCCCCTCCACATTGTATCTTTTGTTCCTAAGTGTATCATATGTTACTCAAATAGTCAAGAAACTTATGCTATAATTATATTTATGGAAAACTATGAAAAAAGACTGATAGAGATACTAAAAACATTTACACTAAAAGAAATCTTGCTATTAGAAAAGCAAGATAGACAGTTCCTTGCCCTCAAAAGATTGTTTAAAAAGATAAAAGACCCGGAAAATTTTCTAAAACTAGTAGTTACAAATGCCCTTCTATCATACCAACTCCAAACCAAAGGTGAGACCTATTGGGAAAATTTTTCTATATATTTTTCTCAAAACCCTAATCTAGAGGCATTTCCAATATTTTTAAAAAAATTTAATAAACGACTATTAGATGCAAAAATAAAAAGACTTGGAAAGATCTTACCGTGTATAGAAAAAGTAGGACCTCTCTCAAGATGTAATAATCTTAAAAAATTCATAGAGGAGATATCAAAATGCCTAAAACAAAAAGAGGATGCAAAAACAGTTGTATTTTCCGCAAAAATGCTTCTATATGGATGCAGATTGGTAAAAAAAGAAGATATATTAGCCCCTTTTGGCATATTTATCCCTATGGACAGTAGGATTCAAAAATTAAATAAAGATAAAAATTTCTGGAAATCTATTGAGGAAAAAACAGATATACCCCTATTACACATAGACTCTATCTTATGGATAACTATGGGCATGGATGAAGAAGAGATAAAAAAACTCCCTCCTACACTTCAGAAAAAGGTCCAAATTTTAAAAACTTTACTATGATATAATATAATTAAAAATATAGCAAAAAAGGAGGTGGGTTGTATGATCATAAAATATCTCGGTCATGCTACATACTACATAGAGGGAAAAGATGTAAAACTTATTATTGACCCTTTTATAACTGGGAACCCTCAAAGTCCTATAACTGTGGATGATATAGATAAACTAGATTACATATTTGTAACACATGGACATGGAGATCATATTGGAGATACTATCCCCCTTGCAAAAAAGACTGGGGCCACAGTGGTTGCAAATTATGAAATCATCTCTTATCTTGAGAAAGAAGGTCTTAGCAGGTTACACCCTATGCATATAGGAGGAAGATTTACATTTCCCTTTGGGACTGTATTAATGACAGAGGCACTACACGGCTCATCCATTCAAGAAGGAGATAATATTATATATGCGGGAAACCCAGGTGGATTTGTAATTGAAGTGGAAAGAAAAAAGATCTATCATGCAGGGGATACAGGGCTTACCCTAAATATGCAACTTCTTGAGACAGAAAATATCGATGTAGCCTTTTTACCTATAGGTGGAAACTTCGTAATGGATGTAAAAGATGCGGCAAGGGCTGTGGATTTTATAAAACCTGAGGTAGTAATCCCTATGCATTACAATACCTGGGATATCATAAATGCAGATCCAGAAGAATTCAAACGCTTGGCAAAGGCAAAATGTGTAATCTTAAAACCAGGCGAAACATATACGCTGTAGAGGTCTCCTACAGCGTATATCCTAATCTTAACTTAGCAAAACCTACTTATCCAAATTACAAAAATTCCTTTCAAAATCCCCCAATACTCCCTATATTATGGAAAATTCGTGATATAATGTATGAAAGAAGAAAAGGGAGGAAAAAACTATGTATATAATAAGCATAGGTGGGGGAACAGGTTCTGGAAAAACAACAGTTGCCCAAAAGATAAAAGATGTAATAGGTGATGAAATCTGTGATATATTACCCATGGACAACTACTATAGGGATATGTCTCACATGCCCCTTGAAGAGAGGAGAAGTTATAACTATGACCATCCAGATATGATAGAACATACCTTACTTTATGAACACTTAAGGCAATTAGAAAAAGGAAAGTCAATACCTCTTCCCAATTATGATTACTCTCAATATATAAGAGTAGGTGCTATAGAATTTAGGCCAAAAGAGGTAATAATTGTAGAAGGAATATTTGCACTTTACTATAAAGAATTGAGGAAATTGTACGATCTTGCCATCTATGTAGATACAGAGAGTGATATAAGATTTATAAGGAGATTGGAAAGGGATATAAAAGAAAGAGGAAGAACCATAGATTCTGTAATAAAACAATATACTCAAACTGTAAAACCTATGCATGATGCATATGTAGAACCTACAAAAAAATATGCAGATATAATAATCCCAGAAGGAGGATTTAACGAAAAGGCTATAC
>CAYWXH010000002.1:72234-81911 GCA_964462295.1 uncultured Atribacterota bacterium | reverse complement strand
TGTCAAGGGGGGTAATGGATTTTTTTTGGTTTTTTTATAGGGTGCCGGTGAGGAAGTTTTTCAGGTTTCATATTGATTCTTGAAGCAATTTGACAATATCCATTGTTATATAACCATTAGACAAATCTTTCATTTAGATGTATAATTTAAATACTTAAAATGTTAAGATCGAAAGGAGGTAAGAGTATTGAAATACTCTCTTATAAATCTTAAAATAGTAACTCCATTTATTGAAATAAAAGAAGGTTTTATTAATATAGAAAAAGGTATTATAAAAGATATAGGATACATGGAGAATTATACATACGAAGAAGGGTATGAAAAACTTGATTATAAAGGATATATGGCTATTCCCGGTCTTATAGATACCCACTTTCATGGAAGTAGTGGATACGATTTTATGGATGGAACAGAAGAGGCATTAGAAGCTATATCTTTATCAAGAATAAAAGAGGGTGTGACAGGCATATATCTTACAACAGTCTCGGAAGGTTTTGAAAGAACAAAAAAAGCTATAGAGGCTTTTGTTAGCATAAAGAAAAAGGGTATTAAAAAAGGTTCGAGGCTCTTAGGTATTCATTTAGAAGGACCTTATATCTCTATAAGTAAAAAAGGTGCCCAAAATGAAAAATACATAAGAGATATAAATTTTGAAGAAATAAATAAGTTGATAAATCTTTCTGAGCATAATGTAAAAATGGTCTCATTTGCACCTGAATTAAAAAATGCAGATAAATTTACAGCTTTTTTGGTAAATAATAACATTCGTCCTTCCATGGCACACACAGAGGCAAGTTTTCCTTACATAGAAAAATGTTATATGCAGGGACTGAGACATGCAACCCATCTATTTAACGGAATGTCCCCGCTTCACCATAGAGAAATAGGTCCTGTAGGGGCATCACTTTTATTTGATGATTTTTATGTAGAAATTATTGCAGATAAAATACATCTTTCTCCCCCTATGCTTAAGCTTTTAACCAATATTAAAGATCCAAAATATATTATATTAATTACAGATGCAATAAGGGCTCAGGGCTTAAATGATGGTACCTATGAATTAGGGGGACAAAAGGTAATAGTCAAAGATAAAGTAGCAAGATTAGCCAATGGATCTTTAGCAGGAAGTACCTTGTATTTAAATAAAGCTATAAAAAATATGAGTGAAGAAACAGAACTTCCTATAACAAAGATAGTGACAATGGCTACATATGTACCCGCCAAATTTATGGGCATTAATAATCTTTATGGGAGCATAGAACCTGGGAAAATAGCCGATATAATAATAACTAATGACAATTTTGAAATACACGAAGTCTTTAAAGAAGGAGAGATAGTTTTTAGTAATTAAAATGGGGAAAAAAGAAAAAAAGAAAAAGGATTATAATTTTAAACTTTTATATTTATCCATTATTATAATTCTTTTGGGAATTTTTGTAGGTGGTACTATTGGGGCAGTTTCTGCCTTTATGGGTATAAATAAAGAAATCCCTACAAAAAAAGATTTTATAACCTCTCTTTCCACTACAGTATATGATATAAAAGGAAGAGTTATAGCCAAGCTATGGAAAGAAAATAGGGAGATAGTACCCCTATCAAGGATGCCTAAAAATCTTATAAATGCAGTTATTGCTATAGAAGATTCAAGATTCTATTCCCATCATGGAATAGATATAAAAGGTATTTTCAGATCTTTGGTACAAAATATGATAAATAGAAAAATAGTTGAAGGAGCAAGTACTATAACTCAACAACTTGCACGAACATCTTTTTTAAATAGAGAAAAAACTATAAAACGAAAGATAAAGGAAGCAATTCTTGCTATACAAATAGAAAAAAAATATTCAAAGGATGAAATCCTCGAATTATATCTAAATGAAGTATATTTTGGTCATGGTGCATACGGCGCCCAAAGTGCTGCAAAAACGTTTTTTGGAAAAGATGTAAGTGAATTAGACTTGGCAGAGTGTGCCCTCTTAGCAGGGCTTTTAAGGGGGCCCTATTACTATTCTCCCTATGTATATCCAGAACGTGCAAAAAAAAGACAAGAAACCGTACTTAGAAAAATGCTTGAAAATAGATTTATAACAGAGGAAGAATATAGAAAGGCATTAAACGAAAAATTGCAACTTGCGCCCCTTAATAATAAAATGATAAAAAATGCTCCATATTTTGTAAATTACATATTAAATATACTATTAAAAGATTTTGACAAAGATGAACTCTATAAAGGAGGACTTAAAATCTATACTACTTTAGATTTAGATATAGAAAAAGTAGCAGAAAAAGTATTGAAAGATTCAGGATACCAGGGCGCAATTATCTCTTTAGACCCAAAGACAGGGGAAATACGTGCTATGGTTGGAGGAAGAGATTTTTCTGAAAGTCAATTCAACAGGGCAACCCAGGCAAAAAGACAACCGGGTTCTTCTTTTAAACCCATATATTACTCTGCAGCACTAGAAAATGGTTTTACAGCTGGAACCATAATAACTGATGAACCTATAAAATTTGATAATGGATGGGAGCCAAAAAACTTTGATAATGAATACTTTGGACCAGTTACCCTTGCCTTTGCATTAGCATATTCCCTAAACTCTGTAGGTATAAAAGTTATGCAAAAAATAGGTGTGAAAAAGGCTATATCATATGCAAGGAAGTTTGGAATAACTACCCCCCTTGTCAATAATCTTTCTTTAGCCCTTGGAGCTTCAGAGGTGATTCCTTTGCAAATAATGTCTGCATACACCGTTTTCCCCAATAAAGGAAAATGGATAGAGCCCCATGGGATTTTACGAGTAGAAGGTCCTGATGGAAAAATCCTAAAAAAATTCGTACCAAAAACAAGACAAGTAATAAAGCCTGAAACCGCATATATAATGTGTAAATTACTTGAAGGGGTAATAAGAAGAGGAACGGCATGGAGGGCCTATATAGGAAGAGAAATGGGTGGAAAAACAGGAAGTACCAATGAATATAGAGATGCATGGTTTATAGGCTTTACTCCAGACCTACTAACAGGTATATATATAGGAAATGATGATCATTCTCCTTTGGGCAATAGGAAAACAGGGGGATTAGTTGCAGCTCCCTTATGGAAAAAAATAATGAAAGAGGCATTAAAAGATGTTCCTCCAAGCCATTTTGAAAAACCAGATGATATTATAGAGGTCCCAATGTGTTTTAAAAGAGGGCTTCTCGGAAAACCAGACTGTAAAGACAAAACAAAGCTTCCATTTGTAAAAGGAACAGTACCTAAGGAAACTCCAAGTCCATCTCCTATTTCAGAAGAAGAGCTTACTCCAGTTATAGGAGAAACTCCAAAAATTATAGTTACGCCTGGAAGTGACCTAATAGAGGGAACACCTACCCCTACACCTGAAAAAGAAGAAACCATGGAAGAACTTATAAAGAAACTAAAGGAAAAACTCAAGAAAGAAGGGAAATTATAGGACTATACATCCAAATATACAACCGTTACACCACCTCCACCCTCATCAGGAAGTCCTGGCCTAAATCTTAAGACATAGGGAAGCTCTTTTAGAATTTCATAAGTAAGGTTTTTTAATATTCCCTTTCCCTTTCCATGTACTATATATACAGGACTTATACCTAAAAGATAGGCATCATCTAAAAATTTTCTTATAAGTGGCTCTGCATCTTCTACATACATTTTTCTAATATATAACTTATTTGTAGCATTTACTTTCTTTTCTAAAAAGCCTGACATAGGTGCCCCTTTTTCTACTTCTTCCTCCTTCGGTTTACTTGCTTTGATAAGGCTCTCTTTATTTGTAGTAATCCTCATACCATTACAGTCTACTATTATCTTTTCATTCTTGTCTATATCTATTATCTCTCCGACAAAACCTAATCTCTTTATTTTTACAAAATCTCCTACCTTAAATTCTTCCTTCTTTCTTTTTGAGAAATCTTTATTATTTATATCATCTGATGTCTTTTCTTCTAAGATTTTCATTTCTTCTTCTAACAGCCTTCTAGCTTCTTTTGTAACCTCCCTAGAGGCCCCTTCTTTTCTTATTTTATATATAATTTTATTTAACTTCTTTGCTGTATCTAATACCATCTTTCTAGCATCTTCTATGGCCTCTTTGTGAATTCTTTCTATCTCTTTTTCTCTTTCTCTTATGTCTTTTTCTTTTTCTACTTTCAATCTATTTAGATTTTGTCTTAACCTCTTTAGCTTTTCTGATTCTTCATATGATCTATCTCTGTATTTTTTTATCTCTTCCAAAAATTCTTCTACCTTTAGCCTCTCTCCAGAGAGAAATTCTTGAGCCCTTTTTAAAATGTCTTCTCTAAGTCCGAGCCTTTTTGCAATAAGAAATGCATTACTCTTACCAGGTAGTCCAACACTTAACCTATATGTAGGTTTTAAAAGTTTTACATCAAACTCCACAGAAGCATTTATAACACGGTCTTCAAGATATGCAAACTCTTTTAGTGGGGTATAATGCGTAGTTACTATGGCCTTAGCCCCCTTTTCCTTAATATAGGAGATTATAGCCATACCCAATGCAGCCCCTTCTTCTGGATCAGTCCCTGCACCAAGTTCATCTAATAAAACCAAAGAGTCCTCATCTATTTCCTTTATTATCCTTATAATATTTTCCATATGAGAAGAAAAAGTGGAAAGGCTCTGTTCTATGCTCTGCTCATCTCCTATATCTGCAAAAATCTTAGAGAAAATTCCTATATTACTATCAGGACTTGCGGGGATAAAAAGCCCTGATTGAATCATCAAGACAAGAAGGCCTACAGTCTTTAGAGAAACTGTCTTCCCTCCTGTGTTAGGCCCTGTAATGACCATAATATCGTATTCTTTTCCCAACTTTAGAGAGATAGGGACAGCTTCTTTTCCAAGAAGAGGATGTCGAGCATTTATAAGCTCTATATAACCTTTACGATTTAGAGCGGGATACGATGCCCTATAATCTTCCGAAAATCGATATTTTACATATACAAAATTAATATAGGAAAGACTGCGAAAGGCCCATACTATATCATCAAGTATATCCCTCAGTCTATCTGAAAATTCACGAAGGATTCTTTCTTCTTCCCTCTTTTCGTCCTTTTCAAGTTTTGTAAATTCATTGTTAAGGTCTACAACCTGAATAGGTTCTACAAAATAGGTAAGACCACTACCTGATCTATCATGTACAATTCCTGGCAATGTCTTAGAAAAGCCTTCTTTCAGAGGAATAACATATCTATTATTCCTTACGGTTACTAGCTTTTCTGCTATTACTTTTTGATACAAATTATTTTTCATTATACCATCAAGTATAGATCTTACCTTATTTACAGTTCTTCTCTTTAGATTCCTTATTCTTCTCAAATTCTCCGATGCATCATCTTTAAGACTGCCATCTTCCCCTATTGATCTCTCTATATCATTTTGTAGTTTATGAAAATTCCCTATGCCTTTGGCATGTTCTAATATATAAAAAAAATGTTCCTTATTAGACTCTATAAAGTGTTTTACATTTTTAAACTCTAAAAGAACTCTATTTATACTATATAATTCACTTCCTGTAAGCATTCCTCCTTTCTCTATCTTTTTAAGATATGGCCTTATATCTATAAAGTCTCTAAAGGGAGCTCTTACGTGGTACAAAACATCTTTCATCTCTTCTATTTCATCAAGTAAAACTCTTATTTTCTCAATATCTTTAATTGGCTTCAGAGAAAAACACAACTCCTTTACTGAGGGAGAAGATGTATAGGTAGCAAGTATTTCTTTTATCTTAAAAAATTCCAAAACCCTCTCAGTATGTTTGTTCATTTTTCTTTTTCCGAATATTATTAAATAATTCTAGAAGTTCTTTTAAATCATAAGTATTTACAATTTTAGAAGCTGGAATCCCTGCTTTGTCCACAATAATAACAGAGTTTTTAATATTAGATAATGAAGAAAGATAATGGGCATCACTACTTAATAGAAATCTTAAAGTAGAATCTCTCAATTTAGAAAGTTCGTAACTATCCAAATCCATCCTTCGAGGAGTACCGTTTATCTCCAATAAAACCCCATTTCTCTCTGCCTCTTTGAAGACCTCTTCCCTATCAAACTCATACCCAGGCCTTATACCAAGCTCTCTACCCGTAGGATGAGCAAAGGCTATAACGTAAGGATTTCTAAGTGCAGAGATTATACGCTTTGTATTTTCTTCAAAGCTTAAACCAAAGTTTGTATGTATTGCTCCAATTACATAATCAAATCTTTTTAATATAGTATCAGGATAGTCTAATGTACCATCCTGTTTTATATCCACTTCTGCCCCAAAGAGGGGATATGCTTGAGGATTTTTATCTCTTAAATCAAGTATCTCCTTTTCTTTTTTATATACCTCCTCTATAGATAACCCCCCTGCAACATTAAGAGAGGCAGAGTGATCAGATATTCCAATGTAGCTATATCCCAACTCTGAGGCCTTATCTAATATTTGAGATATGGTTGCCTTCCCATCACTCCAAAGAGAGTGGACATGGAGTTCGCCTTTTATATCTTTCTTTGATATCATCGAAAAAGAGGGATACCAATCGAATTCTCCTCTATCTTCTCGTACTATGGGAGGAAAAACTGGTAAATCTATCTTCTCATATATTTCTCCTTCATTATTGAATCTCTGATTCCAAAAAGAAAATCCCATACTCTTATATTTATTAAGAACAGCCCTTACATGCCCCCAAGACCCAGTAGAATAAAAAAGAGTATGCCACAAAAACTCCTTACTTGTTACATATATTATCCCCGATATATTTTCAAACCTAAAAAACACTTTTTTAAAATAAGGTGTATCTTCTTCTTGTGTTATATTCATATAATCAGATAGGTTTATTCTATCTTTACTTAAGACTACAAAATCAAAGCTTCTTACGAACTCTTTTTTTCTCCTAAGCTCCCCTGTCAAGTAAATAAGGGCAAAAATCCTATTTAACAAAGAAAAAATAGACTTTAAGATATCAAATGCCGAAGGAAAGGGAAAACCTCTATTTCTTTCTCTAAACTCAATACCCTTTTTTATCTTTTCCACAACTTTCTTACCAATCCCCCGAAGCTCCAATATCTTCCCTGAGTATATAACATCTTTTAAATCTTCTATATTCTTTACACCTAGGGTATCATATAAAAGCCTAACCTTCTTTATTCCAAGCCCAGGAATGGATATAAGGTCCTCAAGTTCCAAAGAAGGATACTCCTCCTTTAGTTTATCAAGGTACAAACTTCTTCCTTCAGTAAGTATCTCAGAAATGCGAGAAAGTATACTCTCTCCTATCCCTGAAATCTTTTTTAATTTCTCCAAATCAGAAAATGTATTTATCTCCTCGGGAAAGTTTTCTATAATCCTTGAAGCCTCCCTGTATGCCCTCACCTTAAATACATTTTCTGATTTGAATTCCAGATAATCTGAAATCTCTTTTAAAGTATTACTTATTATCTTCTTCATCTTTGTCCTTTTTTATCTTTAAAGGTATCGGGATTTTAACCTTCTTTAGTGGATTTCCCATGTGTGGAAAATTTAGTTTATTTATATAGTTCTTAAGATATAAACCCTTTACCTCTCGAATAATATAAGAATTCTTATCCAGATATTCTCTTGTTTCTTGAGGTAGAGGAAAAAATATTAAAAACAATACCAATATCAAAACCCATATAGTCCCTTTCAAAAATCCTATAAATGCCCCACCAAGTCTATCCAACCCCCCCAAAGAAAATGCTTTAATAATAGTACGGGCAATATATATAATCATCTGAAAAAAGAGCAAAACAGGAAAAAGTATAAGGATATAGGAAAGGATTCTCGCAAGAGAAGGAGTAAGCTTTAGATATTTTACCAAAAATATGGAAAGAAAGGGGGACCACACAATAGAGATGTAGTTCCCTATTATGAGTCCCAAAAGTCCTAAAACTTCTTTTATTATTCCCTTAATAGCTCCGGAAACTGTATTTATAACTATTATAGAAATAGAAACCCACTCTACCCAGGTCACTGGCCCCTAAAAATCGCCCCCAATCTATCCCTAAGATATAGCCTGAGTTCATCCATTATTTTATCTACATCCTCATCTGTAAGGGTTCTATCTACTGCTTGGAAAAAGAGTGAATAAGCAAGGCTTTTATATCCTGGTTCAATACCCTCTCCTTTGTATATATCAAAAATTTTATAATCTTTAAGGAGTGGGTCGGAAAAACTTCTAAATACATCATTTACTTCACTTATAAGTATGCCCTCTCTTATTAAAAATGCAATATCTCTATATACTCCAGGATATCGAGGGAGTTTTTTATAAATAACAAAACTCTTTACTTTAGAAAGAAGTTTTTCTATGTCTAGCTCAAATATTCCTATTCTATCATCTATTCCTAATTCTCTTCCAATTTCCGGATGAAGCTCCCCTAAAATTCCAACTTTCTCTCTTTCCACTTCTAAAGTGGCCCCCCTATAGGGATGCAAAAATTCAATCTCTAAAGGTTTAAACTCATACCTTTTGATATTTAAGGCATTGAGCAATCCTTCTATAACACCCTTTACATCATAATAATCATATATCTTTCCCTTTTCCCATAGGTCTTTAATATCTTTTGCTCTAAACATTATGCCTGTGAGATAATCTCTTTCCATAGGAAGTCCTTCTTCATTTTCAATTGCAAAATATGTCTTTGCAATCTCAAAAATAAGGACCTTTTTTTGTTTCCTACTGTAGTTATACTTAAGTACATCAAGAAGACTTGGAATAAGTGTTGTCCTCATTATAGATTGGTCTTCATTTAAAGGATTCTTTATCTTTACTACCTTAGAATAATCGCTTTCATCATCTGTCAATCTTAAAATCTTTAAAAAACTAGGACTTACAAAACTATAAGTAATTACTTCTGAAAAACCCATACCATAAAGCATATGCCTTACTTCTTCTTTTAATGCCTCTTTTCTACTTTTTGACCTTTGATCAACAAGATTTCCCGGAAGTTTTAATGGAATTTTGTCATAACCATATATCCTCGCTATCTCCTCTGCAAGGTCAACCTCTCTTGTAACATCATTTTTTCTAAAAGTAGGAACTTCTACACTAAAATTCTCATCTCTAACTTCTACTCCAAATCCCAATTTTTCTAAAATTCCCTGCATATAGTCTTCTGAAAGCTCGAGATTCAAAAACTTATTTACCCTATCTGGGTTCATTTTTATAGTGAGCTTCTCTTTAGTAGTATGATCTATATCTATTTTTCCTTTCGCTATCTCTCCCCCTGCCAAATCTCTTACCAAAGCTGCGCTCCGATCAAGGGCAAGAGGAATCATCTCTGGATCAAGTCCCTTTTCAAATCTCAAAGAGGCCTCTGTTCTTAATCCTAAAAATTTGGTAGTTCTTCTATTATTTGCAGGGTCAAAATATGCAGCTTCAATAAAAATATTTCTAGTATTATTGTTTATCTCTGAATTTGCACCCCCCATAACTCCAGCAAGGGCTACAGGCTTTTCTTGGTCTGCTATAAGTAGAATCTCGCTATTTAAATCTCTCTCTATATCATCAAGTGTAACTATCTTCTCACCTTCATGCGCCCTTCTTACCAAAATTTTTCTGCCAGCTATAAGATTAAGATCAAAGGCATGTAGTGGCTCACCCAGCTCAAGCATAACGAAATTAGTAATATC
>CAYWXH010000002.1:0-72134 GCA_964462295.1 uncultured Atribacterota bacterium | reverse complement strand
TTCATTATCCCATATTCCCCTTCTCTTGCAAGCTCCAGCGGAGAGCATAAAAACCCGTGAGAAACTATACCTCTTATCTTTTCCTCTCCTACCTTTTTTCCAAATGGAAGTGTGGCACCAGGTAAGGCAATGGGAGAAAGGTCTCCCTCCTTCACATTAGGTGCTCCAGTTACAACATCTACCACTCTATCCCCTATATTTACCTTTACCAAAAGAAGATTTTGAGATCTAGGAAGAGGCTCAACCTTTTCTATCTTTCCTACTATAACGTTCTTAATTTCATCATCTACCCACCATGCACTATCTACTACAATTCCCCTCATAGTAAGTTCGTCTCCAAGCTCTTTTGGGGAAAGGTCTATATCTATATATTCTTTTAAAATCTTATAGCTTACCTTCATAGGATCCTCCTAAAATTGGCTGAGAAAACGTAAATCATTATCATAAAAAAGTCTTATGTCATCTATATTATATTTCAACATTGCAATCCTTTCTATTCCCATACCGAAAGCAAAACCTGTATATTCAAAGGGATCATAGCCTACAGATCTAAATACTTCAGGATCTACCATTCCAGCCCCCATAATCTCCAACCATCCTGTATATCCACATGATCTACATCCCTTACCGCCACAAATTCCACAGGAAACATCCACCTCTGCACTTGGTTCCGTAAAAGGGAAAAAACTTGGTCTAAATCTTACTTTTCTATCTTCTCCGAAGATTCTTTTTACAAAAGAGGTAATTATACCTTTAAGATCTCCCATACTTACATCTTTATCAACCAATAGACCCTCTACTTGATGGAACATAGGCGAATGTGTACTATCTACAGCATCTCTCCTGTAGCATCTTCCCATGGTAATAATTCTTATAGGAGGCTTTTGAGAAAGCATGGTTCTTATTTGAACAGGAGAGGTATGGGTACGAAGAAGAATATTATCTGTTACAAATAAGGTATCATGCATATCTCTAGCAGGATGGTCTTTGGGGATATTAAGTGCTTCAAAATTATGATAATCATCCTCTATTTCAGGTCCCTCTGCAAGGGAGAAATTCATCTCAAAGAAGAAGTCTTTTATTTCCTCCATGATGAGGTTTAAAGGGTGTTTCTTTCCAATATTTATTATTTTTCCAGGTGCAGTAACATCTATCCTTTCTTTCTCAAGTCTCTCTCTTGACTGTTTTTCGTTCAATCTCTCTTCTGCGGTTTGAATAAGTTCCTCAAAGAGTTGTTTTGCCTCATTGACCATTCTACCTATCTCCCTTTTCTCTTCAGGAGATAGAAGCGACATCTGCTTTAGAAATGCATTAAGAATGCCCTTTCTACCAAGATACTTTATTCTTAAATCTTTAAGGGATTCCCGATCTAATTTTTCCGATTTTAATGCCTGAACCCCTTCTTCCTTTGCTTCTTCTAATTTCTTCTTGATCTCTTCTATCATACTCTCACCTCTTTCCAAAAATAAAAAAAGTTTATAACTTCATCCAAGGGACGAAAGTTATAAACTTTTTCCGTGGTACCACCCTTATTGGCAAAAGCCCACTTAATTATATTATAACGGATATGCCGTCTCTTCCTACTTGTATCCTTTCAGAAGAGATAAAGGAGAGGGAATTTCGGGCCCTACCCTACTTGCTCTCCCTCTTTTACCATATTTACAAGTTCTGAAAAAGCTTTTATATCTTTTACTGCCATATCAGCAAGAACTTTGCGATTTAGCGTAATATTAAGCTTATTCAGTCCTCCTATAAATTTACTATAGGAAATCCCATTTTGCTTACATGCTGCACTTATTCTTGCAATCCACAATCTTCTAAAATCTCTCTTTCTGTTTTTACGATCTCTGTAGGCATAAAAAAGAGACTTATATACCTGCTCCTTTGCAGGTCTAAAAAGTTTACTCTTCCCCCCATAATAACCTTCTGCAAGTTTTAAAATTTTCTTTCTTCTTTGTCTGGTTTTAACACTGTTTTTTACTCTTGGCATCTTATCAACCCCTTCTTTCTATATAGATTTATACACTTTCAAAATTTAAAAACTGTAAGGTAATAGCTCTCTAATTCTCTTGTAATCGGATTTATCCACCAATGTAAGCTTTCTTAAGTTTCTTTTTCTCTTTGTTGTCTTTTTTGTAAGTATATGGCTTCCGTAAGCCTTTTCTCTTTTAATCTTTCCTGTTCCTGTGATTTTAAATCTCTTAGCCGCTCCTCTATGAGTTTTCATCTTTGGCATCTTTTTCCCTCCTTATTTCAGATTTTGGGGTGATCATTGCACCTATATACCTATTCTCATTAAAGAGATGGGCATCGATTACAAAATCTTTTTTTATTCTCTCAAGGATATTATTTAACAACTCTCTCCCAAAATCTTTATAACTTATTTCTCGTCCACTAAATATTATACTTAACTTAACCTTATTCCCCGCTTTTAAAAATCTATATATATTTTTAATCTTTACCTCTAAATCATGAGATTCTATTTTAGGTCTTATCTTTACCTCTTTTACTTCCCCACTTTTCTGCTTCTTTCTTGCAAGTCTCTCTTTTTTCTCTTGAGTGTATTTATACTTACCATAGTCCATTATTTTACATACAGGTGGGTCAATTCCAGGAGATACCTCAACCAAATCAAGGCCCTCTTCTTGGGCCCTTCTAAGAGCTACATCTAAAGGTACTACACCTATCTGTTCCCCATCTTTTCCTATAAGTCTTACTTTTGAGGCCCTAATACTATTATTAATTCTTAATTCTTTAGAAATTATTTATCACCCCTTCTTTATAAATTTTAGCTTTTTGAGTATATCATATAATCTTTTTATAGTCAATAGTTTAATAAAGATACGACGAATTTTTTGAGATTTATAAATAAAATACCTCTCCTACTTGCAATAAGGCAAAAAAATAGGTAAAATACTTAAAAATGATAAAAGGAGGGAATTATGGGATTTGATAAAGAAATTTTGGATTTAAAAGAGATAGAAGAGCTTAAAAACTTAAGCAAGATCTGCAAAGGTGATATACTAAAAATGACAACCCTTGCAAGCTCTGGGCACCCAGGGGGTTCTATGTCTACATTGGATGCCCTTCTTGTTTTATATAAATATGCCAATGTTTCTCCCGAAGACCCAAAAAAACCAGATAGAGATCGTATTGTAGTAAGTCATGGTCATATATCTCCTGCAGTATATTCAGTCCTTGGAAGATATGGTTTTTTTAATGTAGATGATGCCATTTCACATTTTAGGCAGGCAGGAAGTATGTTTGAGGGACATATAGAGAGAAAAGTTCCTGGAGTGGAATGGGGTACAGGAAATCTTGGACAAGGATTATCTGCTGGCGTAGGATTTGCCTTTGCATCTCGAATAAATAAAATTCCATACCATGTATTTGTATTAATGGGAGATGGGGAACAATCTAAAGGGCAAATCGGAGAAGCAAGAAGGCTTGCAAAGAAATATAATTTAGACAATATTACAGTAATTATAGATTACAATAAACTCCAACTAAGTGGCCCTCTTCCAGAGATAATGCCTGATAATATAAGAGAGGCATATGAGGCAGATGGCTGGGAAGTAATTGAAACTGATGGCCATGATTTTCAGAAGCTATATACTAGTATAAAAAAAGCAATATCTCGAAAAGCCCCTGTAGCCATTTTAGCACATACTGTAATGGGAAAAGGTGTATCCTTTATGGAAAACAAATATGAATACCATGGCAAAGCCCTAAAAGAAGATCAATTAGAAGAGGCGCTCAAAGAGTTAGGAATTGAAAATGACCTTGAGAAATACAAAAAACTGAGAAATGGACTTATCCCAACAGCAGAAGAACCAGATATCGAAATACCAGAGATCAACATAGGTTCTTCTCATATATACACCAAGGAAACCAAAACAGACAATAGAAGTGCGGCAGGTAAAGCATTGGCAGATCTTGGTAAACTAAATGAAAAGATGGCTGTAGTGGATTGCGATTTAAAGTCTTCTGTAAAAACCAACTCTTTTGAAAAGGAAAGACCTGAAAACTTTATACAAACAGGAATAGAGGAACACAATGCTGCAACAGTAGCAGGTGCCTTATCTATCTGTAATATACTTACATATTTTGCAGATTTCGGTGTATTTGCTGTAGATGAAACATACAACCAACAAAGGTTAAATGATATAAACAGGACTAATCTTAAAGCAATATCTACACACTGTGGGTTAGATGTAGGAGAAGACGGAAAAACACATCAAGCCATAGATTATATAGGTACATTAAGAAATCTTTTTGGTTTCAAAGTTATTGTACCCATAGATCCAAACCAAACAGATAAAGTAATAAGATATATAGCAAAAGAAAAGGGTAATTTTATGGTAGCGATGGGCAGATCAAAGATAGATATAATAACAAAAGAAGACGGGACACCATTTTTCGGAGAAACATATGAATTCTCCTATGGAAAAGCAGATATAATTCGAGATGGAAAGGATGTTACCATTATGGCATTAGGACAGATGACACAAAAGGCCTTAAAGGCATATGAAGTTTTAAAAGAAAAGGGTGTCAATGCCAAATTAATAGGTGTTTCTTCTCCGCTTTCCCTGGCAAAGGAAGAGCTTGAAAACTTTGCATCTACCGGTTATATTGTTACATATGAAGACCATAATGTAAATACAGGATTGGGAAGTATAGTAGCGGAAAAGTTATTTGAAAATAGCATTTCTCTAAAAGGATTTAAAAAATTAGGTGTTACAGAGTATGGACCCTCTGGAAATGCAAAAGATGTATATAAATTTATGGGGCTCGATGAAGAAAGTCTCGTAGAGGAAGTGTTAAAACTAATTTCGTAAAGGAGGTACCAATATGCCAACATATGAATATGAATGCACATCATGTGGTTACCATTTTGAAAAGTTTCAAAGTATGACTGAAGACCCTATTGAAGTCTGTCCTAAGTGTGGTGGAAAAGTTGTAAGACTTATAAGTAAAAATGTTAATTTTATCTTAAAGGGATCGGGATTTTATAAAACAGATTATGTCATGAATAAAAAGGACTCAAATGGAAACGGGAAAAAGGAAGAAAAGAAAGAAACCTCAAAGGAGGCAGCAACTTAGTAAGGCCAGATTTTTTCCTGGCCTTACTATTCCACAGGTTCAACCACAATCTCTGCTCGAACCTTATCTGCTGTCCATATGTTTCTTGTAGCCACAACTTTTACTCTTACTTTACCCTTGTAAGATTTTATCTTATTTATGGCCTGGTATATATTATATACAGATATAATACCTACAGTACCCTTTTCAGGGTCTGGAATAATACCTTTTTCTACAGCCTTAGCATTTGCCATTCTTAAAAGATTAAATATCTTTGTCTCTATTTCTTGAAGAGATAGAGAGGAGGAAATCATATCTTCTACTATCACTTCATCCTTTCTAAAAATCAATCTATTTTCTTGGGCATACATCTGTACAGGAATAGATTCACCCTCAAGTATATTAAATGCAGCAACAAGCCGCACAACAAACTCTCTCCCAGGAGAATTTACAATTTTATCCAAAATTTTAGAAAACTGGGTTTTACTTATAAAGAAAACCCTCCCAATCTTAGGATCAGGTTTTGCCCCTTTTCTTATAGCAAGTTCGGATGCATATCCAATAAAACTAAACAACTGTTGTTCTGTCCTCTCTCTGGTCTGCCCTCCTTTTATAATAGTCTGTGCTATCTGCTGTCCTGCATAGTATATAACTCTTCCTTGACGCACAATATTTATTCCGTGTCTTAAGATCTTTATTGTACGATTTAGCTCTTCTATCTCCTTTTTCAACCCATCTCTTTGGGTAGTTAACTTCTCTATTTTCTGATTTAAAGATGAAATTATATCCTTTAAATTTTTCTCCTCATCTCTCAATTCTTTTATAGATGAAAGGGCATCGGACAGATCCTTTTCTATCTTATTCTTGGTCTCTTCTAATTCTTTAAGCTTTTCGTTTGTCTTTTTAAGTTCTTCTTCCTTCTGTCTTATTTCTCTTTTTAGATTTCCAAGTTTTAACCTTGCCTCCTCTAATTCTTGGGTTTTACCGGATAACTCTCCAGATAAAAGATTTAATTCCTTTTTCAGTTTTTCAAGACCAAATAGGGCAGTTCTTACGTCTTGAGATACAAGTGCCAATATAGATATACTTATTATAGAAATTAAGATTCCTGTAAGGATGGTTATTACAATAGCTGTATATTTTGGTCTTAAATTTAATACAGATATCCTCTTTTTTCCTATTCTTCTCCCAATATTGTCACCTACAAAGGCTATAAATCCACTAACTAATATAAGGGTAAAAATTAATAAAAATTTATACATCTTTTCTCCCTATAAATGTTCTACCTTATATAAAAGTACCAACCCAAATGTCAAAAAAGTAAATATAGGGATAGTTCCTACTAAAACAGGAGATAAAACCATCGCCTCTCCCATTGCTCCAATTACAGAAAACATTATATAATAAAAAAAGACGATGAGTATTGTAAGTCCAAAACTCCAAGAACTTCCCCTAAATACTGGAAAAAAACTAATACTCATTCCCAAAATAGAAAATACTATACACGAAAATGGTAATGAAAGTTTCTGATAGAACTTAACCTCTAAAATTTTCTTTGTTTTCTTATCTCCTGCCTTCTTTATAAGGCTATATAATTCTCTTAAACTTACACTGGTAGAGGAACGTGATACTTTATAAATCTTTTCAGGAGATAGATCAAAACCAATCTTATCTTGAGAAAATTTAAGGATTCGTACGAGCTCTCCATCTCTATCCAGTTCATTTATCGCACCATCTATAAAGATCCAATTACCATCTGAAAAAACGGCCTTTTTTGCCCTAATTATCCTAACTATATCATCACCATATACTTCTTGAATAAGAATATCTTTCATTACTCCTTTCTTCAAATCTATAAATTTGGCATAAATTATCCTATCTATATCTCCTACATGTACCTTTCCTATAAAGTCCCTTTTGCTGATATTTACAAGACCAAGATCCCTCATAAGTTTTGCCCTATGAGATGTTGCAAAAGGTACTAAATATTCACCCCCCCAAAACATAAGAAAAAAAGGTAGAAGCGAAAATATAACAACAGATAAAACTATTCGAGATAGGCTAATCCCAGATGCTCTAAAGGCAGTTAGTTCCCCATTTTCAGAAAATTTACCAAAAGAGATAAGTATTCCCAAAAGCAAAGCCATAGGTAAAGTAAGGACCATTATGTCAGGAAGTCCCAATAGAAATAGCTTCACTACCTGGAAAAAAGAGGCCTCCCTTTTTATAAAAATTTTTGCCATCTCAAAAAGTAATCCACCAGAAGATATAAGTAAAGTAAAAATCATAACTCCTGAGACAAAAGGTGGGAATATACTTTTTATGATATATTTATCTAATAATTTCATAAAAGAACAAAATCTTTTCCAAGGAAGTGTTTTCTTACTTTTTCTTCATTTGCTATAGCCTCTGGCGTACCTGAAGCTATAATATTCCCATCATGCATTATATATGCCCTATCTGTAATATTTAATGTTTCTCTAACATTATGATCTGTAATCAATACCCCTATACCTTTTTCTTCTCTCAAATACCTTATAATTTCTTTTATTTCGGTGATAGTAATTGGGTCTATCCCTGTAAATGGTTCATCAAGAAGAATAAAGGAAGGATCTATGGCAAGTGTCCTTGCAATCTCTACCCTTCTTCTTTCTCCACCAGAGAGGGCATATCCCTTATTATGTGCAAGATGGGCAATAGAAAACTCTTCTAAAAGGGCATAAGCCTTTTCCCTTCTCTCTTTATAGGTAAGGGGCAAGAATTCAAGCACTAAAAGTAAATTCTCAAGGACTGTAAGCTTTCTAAATATTGAAGGTTCTTGGGAAAGATACCCTATACCCATTCTTGCCCTCCTATACATAGGTATAGGAGTGATCTCCTGCCCGTTCAAATATACCTTTCCTTGGTCTGGTTTTACAAATCCCACTATCATATAAAAGGTTGTTGTTTTTCCTGCACCATTTGCACCTAAAAGACCCACGATTTCACCCTTATCTATACTTATCTCTATACCGTTTACTACTTTCCGACTTTTATATGTTTTAACTAATCCTTTTGCATATATGCCTGTGTCTTTCATTTAATCCTCACTTATTTACAATTATCTTTACCTTCCCTTTGGTTACTACCTTCTTTGTTTTGAGATTTATGACTATATTATCTGCTATTATAGTATTTTTACCCTTTTTTATATTCACATTTCCTTCCAGAAAAACCTTTTTTTCAGAAGGGAAATACTTTACACTCTCAGCCTCTCCATTCAAATTATTATAAGAAAAGTAAGCCTTATTCTTCACATATAAATCTTTAACTTTTTTCATATCTTCTTTAAATATAAAATCTACAACCAAAGCTTCACCTTCTATCTTCCATTTATCCTCTTTTTCTATACCCCATACCTTTACATTTTTCTGTATATTTGCCACACCTTTTTTAAAATCTATATCGATCCCAGCACCTTCTATATTAACCCCTTCTATTTTTATCTTTACTTTACCTTCTCCTTTTAATGTTTGTTTTTCTGTATCAAATACTACATTTTCTACCTCTATATAAAAATCTTTACTTTTAAGTACTAACACCCCAGAGGAAACTATACTTCCACTCTCAATGTCATATGTAAAATTTGCACCCTCTATCTCAAAAGTAGATAGAATATCTGTATCTGCAAAACCATAAACTGTTAACCCAAAAAGAAAAAATATAAAAATCACCTTAAAGTATATAAACCTATTCATTTTTTTCTCCCCCTATTATAAGTTTTGATAAACCGGGAAAAAACATTATATCTCTTCCTGAGATAGAAATTTTACTATTTACATATATTATACCATGAAAGACAGTATATTCATTCTTTTTAGCTATATATATCATTTTTTCTCCTAAAATCTTTTTATCTCCGAAGAGAAGTTCTATATCTCCAAAAGCCTTAAAAGAGTGATCTTTTTTTTCAAGTTCTACCCTATTTGCTTTAAAAGAAAAACTCCTTCCATTTCCTGCTATTCCATCACCAGAAACATCTTTAAGTAAAACTGTTTGTCCCATGTCTTTCATCTTTTTGGCTGTAAGCTCAAATACTTTTTTTCCATTTTTAAATTGAGAAAAGGAGATCTTTGAAAGCTCCCCAATGTCAGTTTTTTCAAAAGATGGAGAAGGGGAAGGATTAGAGGTTGTAAAAACATAAGGCACTAATAAAGATATAACAATAAGTGCAAAAACGAGTCCATATATAAACAATTTCAACTTGTTCATCCCCTTATAAAGAATTATCCAAAAAATTTACTATAGAATTTATAGCATCTTTACCTACTGTCTCTTTTCCTTTAACTGACAAAAATTTTAGATACTTTCTATCAGATACAAGTTCTAAGACTTTCTTTGCTATAGAATATGGGTCAAAAGTCGAAAAATATATAAGATTCTCTCCTAAGAGTGGGGCTTGCCTTTTTGTAAACCTCTTATGAGTAGCATGGGTTCCTGGTATAGAAAATGCAATAACCGGCCTTCCAAATGCTACAGATTGTTCATTTGCAGTGCCCGAAAGACCTATTACTATCTGCGAAAAGTTTAATGCTTCAGAAAATATTCCTTTGTATATAGAAACCTCTGTTCCTTTAATTTTATGTATATACTTTCCTATCAAATCTCCCCCTTCCTCTTGGAATTCCCAAGCATCTGGTAAATACCTAGATAAACTCTCTATTTTCGCACTACTTGAAAGATGAAAAATGGGCTTGAAAGAGTCTATCCTACCCATATCTATAATTTTTTCTACTATTTTCAACATGTAAGTAATATTTATGTACATATCTTCCCTACTACCTGGAAGAAAAAGTATCCCCATTCTATTTCTTTTCTCAAAAATAGCAGACCCTTTTATACTTTCAAGGCCACCCACTATAGGATTTCCCATATAAAAAGCATCTATTCCCCTTTTTATTAAAAACTTTTTTGTAGAGATATCTCTTACAAATACCTTATCTGCCATATATTTTAAGAAAAAAAGTTCAATACGTGTAAGATTTTTTATCCTTACTGATTTAGAAGAGAGGATAAATAAAGATTTTCGGCCTAAAAAAAGATAAACAATTATTAATGGATAAAAATCTCCTACAACAAGAGATACAAATTTATCCTTAGAATACATCTTTATGGTCTTTAACATATATATAAAATCAGAAAAAAATCCCATCTTAAGATCTTTATATAAAACACTTGGTCCTTCTCTTAGTAAGAGTCCCCCACTTGGAAAATTTCTTCCTTCAAATAAAACCTTTATCCCGTTTTTTTTAAATATTTTTCCATCCCCTACAAAGGGAAAGGCAGAAACTTCATAACTTTTAAGTCTTTTTATTATAGATAAAGCTATCTCATTCTCACCATGGCCATTTACAAAAATATACAAATCTCTCTTATGTTTCATCTCTAAAAAACCTATCTACATCATCTGAATTTATGGAAGTAAGTTTTCCATCTTTTACTAAAAATATCCTATCTGCTATATCTAACTCCTCTCTATAGTGAGTCACAAAAATAGTAGTTCTTCCTTCGGTAGCTTTGTTTAAAAATACCTGAAATTCCCTTCGCGAAGAGGGGTCTAAAGAACTTGTAGCCTCATCTAAAAGAAGTATTTTAGGGTTAAGCATAAGGGTTCTTGCAAGTGATATTCTATGTCTCTCTCCCCCTGAAAGCCTTGCCCCTCCCTCTCCTACTTCTGTATAAATGCCACTAGGTAAGCGACTAAAAACATCATGAAGTCCAAGCATTGCTAGCACATCTTCAATCATATCTTTGGAAGGTTTATCTTCTCCATATACTATATTGTCATAGATAGTTCCAGGAAATAAATAGCTCTCTTGCAAAACTATACCTACATGTTTTCTTAAAAAATTAATATTTAATCTTTTAATATCTATCCCATCTAATAAAATCTTTCCTTCTATAGGGTCAAATAATCTTAGAATTAGATATAAAAAAGTGCTCTTTCCCTCTCCGTTTGGCCCAATTAATGCTACATTTTCCCCAGGATTAATTGTTAAATTCAGATGAGAAAAAATAGGCTTCCCTTTATGTGAAAAAGAAACATCTACAAAGTCTATTCTCCCTTTGACCTCTTTAGGAATAATTCCCTTGTTTTTAGGTTCTATCATCTTTTCTGTATCTAATATTTCAAAAATTCTTTCAAATGCTCCTTGTATCTTTTTTATAGAATAATAAGCATTACTTAATCTTGCCAAAGGCGATGATGCAAGAACAAGATATCCAAGAAAGGCAATAAGGTCTCCTGAGGTCATTTTTCCTTCTATTACATCTCTTCCTCCAAACCAAAGTACAAATGTAAGACCAAAAGAGAGAAAAAGTTCAACCAATGGTGGCAAGAGAGATTTTAATTTACTATCCTTAAGAGAAAGAGACATAACTTCATCAACAATTCCATTAAATTTTCTTCTCTCCTTATCTTGTGTAGAAAAGGTAAATATCACAGAGATGCCAGAAAGTGAATCACCAAGATGGGAAGTAAGTTCACTCATCTTACCCTGAATACCTTTAGTAATACCCCTTACAAGATTGCCTATACGACTTATTATAATACCTAATAAGGGTAATAATATAAAAGAGAATAAGGCCAACTTAAAATTGATAATAAATAAAAAAGATATAGAACCTATAACAACTAACAGGTCTAAAATTCCATTAAAAAAAGAGTTAGAAAGTACAGATTGAATGAGATTAAGATCATTTATTATATAGGAAGTTATATCACCTGAATGTTTTTCTCTAAAAAATTTAAAAGGTAAAACCGTTAAGTGCTTATAAATCTCTTTTTTTAATCTATTTACAACACTAAGTGCAATCTTTTGAGCATAATAACTTTGAAGATAGAAAAAAATCCCTTTCAACAGGAATAAAACCACTATAAATAAAGAAATAAAATTCAAATATACCAAATTTTTCTGAAAAAGTACCTTATCTATAAGACCCTTTACAATAAGGGGAAGAATTAAATTAGCCCCTGCTACTAAAATAGAAGAAAAAAGGGATATGGCTATATATAGCTTAAAAGGTAAAAAATAGTTTATTATCCGGCTAAACATATCTATTTATTTCCCTTGTTATTTTAGTTTTCCTCATTTTATATTCAAAAGCAAGATTTATCAATTTTCTCTTTGTATCATACAGTTTCTTCCTTGATGAAATCATTTTTTTTATCCTTTCTCCTACATCACGAAAAGTGAGTATTCCTTTTATTTCATCTACTAACTCTTTATTTTCTATTATATTAGGTAATGCAAGAAATTCTCTCTTACTTAGATAACTATATACCAATTTCTTTTTAAAAAGTGGTCCAAAATATGGAATATATTCAATAAAATTAGCGATTCCATTTAAAGGTATTTTCTCAATCTTATTAAATGGGGCCACAACAAGCATAGGTATACCAAAACTAGAAAGGGTAAGCGTAGAGGTTCCTGGGGTTGTAAGAGCAATATCTATCTCTTTCATCTCCCAAGAAGAGGCTATATTAATTTTATGGCCTTTCTCGCTAACCAAATAAAAATCTTTTTCATTATCTTTGTATATATTTACTTTAGAATAATCTAATACTTTATAAGTGGGTCCTTTATTTATGATTTGAACCAAGAGATCAAAATCTATAAAAGGGGAAAGGAAAAGCTTTGGCTCTAGCATATAACCAGATTCAAAAAGATAGTCTAATACTTTTACAAAAAATGGAAATATATGTTCAAACTGTAATCTTCTGCTTCCCGGAAAAAGACCTATCCTCCATTTGCCATCTTTTGAAAAAGAGGTAGAAAATGATGTAGCAAAAAAAGAAAAATTGCCAGTAAAAAAAACATTATTTAAAGGAATCTCCTTTCCGATAGCATTATATATTGCATTCGAATATGGAACCAAATACTTACATCTTCTACTTTTTATAAAAAAATTCCCATAGGAAAAACAACTAACCTTTAAAATCAAAGAAAATAAACTTGGATACAGTATATCTCCTCCAAGATGAAATATAGCATTTATCTTTTTTCTACTAAAGTAAGAAAAAAGATAAGGCAACTTTTTTAAAGTAAATACACCATCGAAAAAGTTTAGGTTTTTTGCTATCCTAAACTCCATACCTGAGGAAAATTGACATGGAGTAAGAATGAGATATACAGTATTTTTAGAGTTATTTTCCTTTGCTAATTTTGCAAATGGTACAGCCCTTTCCAAAAGTTCACCTGGACCATTTGCAAAAATAAGTAAATTCATATCATTATAGAGAGCAAATCATCCCCTATTCTCTCTAGTACACCACCTTCTCCAAGCATTCCCTTTATATTTAAAAGCTTAGCAGACATCCTCTCTACTACCTTAGGATCTACAATAAATTTTATCATAAGATACTCTAGGGAATAAGGATTAAAATCCCATTGGACAAGCTCTGGGATTATAAGTTTCCCATATATTAGATTAGGAAGGCCTATATAATCTACCTTAACCAGGAATTTTGCAAAAAGCCAATTTATAAAATTCATTCTATAAAATATAATTTCAGGGACTCCAAGTATAGCAGCCTCTAATGTAGCAGTACCTGAGGATGTAAGTACAAATTCTGAGGATTGCATAACCTCATATGGATGATTATATATTATTTCATAGGGGAAATTGTAGTATCTCAATTCATCCTCCAGAAGATGAGAAAACTCCGCCGAAGGAGAGGCAATAAGATATACAATATCAGAAAATTTATTACTAATACTTTCCAAGGTTTTACCTAAAATAGGAAGATGATTTCGAATCTCAGACAATCTACTCCCTGGGAAAGTCCCTATAAGTCTTGTATTTTTTCCATATTTTTCCTTTATTTGGTTTACATAATTCTCATCTACCTTTACTATATCTACTAAAGGATGTCCTAAAAATGTAGTATTTATATTATTTTTCTTATAAAACTCCTCTTCAAAGGGGAGAGAAACAATTACTTTATTTAATAACTTCAAAGTTTTCAACCGCTTTTTTCCCCATGCCCATACCTGAGGAGGAAAAAGATAGACACTCTTTGCACCTATTTTTTTTACCTGAGGAATAAGCCTCAAATTTAAAGCAGGGCTATCAATAAATATAACCACATCTGGCCTTTCCTTTGCTATAGATTTTTTTAACTTAGAAACAAGTGAATATAGGGAGGAGAGATTCTTTACTATATCTGTAAAACCTATGGTGGAATATATAGATATATCTCCTATAATTCTTATCCCATGATCTTCCATACGAGAACTTCCTATTGCCAAAAAATCAATTTTACCTTCATATTTCTCTTCTAATACCTTTTTAAGTTCTATAGCGTAGTTCTCACCAGATACTTCTCCAGTAGAAAAAAGGACTTTCATATCTCACCCTCTATGGAAAATCCTACTATTTTTATCCCCATCTCATTAGCAAAAGAGATAGCCTTATTCCTTTCAATAAAAAGTGTCCTACCTGATTCTATAGCTACTATACGCATCCCAGACTCTGATGCTACTTTTACAGTTTCAAAACCAATTACAGGGATTTCCATATCAAATCTCTGAGATGTTCTGCCTACTTTTATTACTATCCCACCTTTGGCACCAAGGGCTCCTGCGCGTCTTATGCATTCATTAGTACCTTCCACAGCCTCTACCGCATATATCATTTTATCCCTTAATACCATTGTTTGTCCGATCTCCATATCGGCCAATATCTTTACCCTTTTTGCACCGAAATATAGATCTTCTTCTTCTTTACTTGAAAGAGGAGTATTAGTATATAACTTCTTTTCTGTAATATAATTTTTTAAATACTTACTGAGATTGACTACCTCAATACCATAATCCTTTAAAAGTGTTTGAAATGCAATAAGAAGATTTAGATCTCCTTTATCTATATTTTGATATTTATCCTCAAAAGAAGAGGAGAAGTTATTTATTATTTTAGTCTTATCTATTTTTCCTGCAAAAGCTATATGAGTAATAGCATTTTTCTTTAAAAAAGTTAAAAAATCCTCTAAATTTTCAAGATATAGATGGGTCTCATTAGATACCCCTTCAGCTTCCCTATCCTTCGCAATATTTATAAAAACTATCTCATGTCCCTCTTTTTCAAGAGCACTAGATACTATATCTACCATTTTTCCATAGCCTGCTATAAGTCCTATTTTCATCTTAATATACCTCGAGCACTATCTTCGGAAAAATCTAATATACTGATTAATTCTTCATAATCCATATATTTTTCCTTTAAGAGTTCTTTTATAAAAGTTAGTGTATTTTTTTTATTATAAAACAATTTAAAAACTTCTTCAATCCTAAAAATTTGTTCTTTAGAATAACCTGCCCTCCTGAGGCCTACTACATTTATACTGAAAAGTTTAGGTGGATTTCCTGCTATCAAAGAATAGGGAAGTACATCCTTTGTAATCTTAGAATACCCTTCAATCATGGCTATCTTGCCTATTTTAACAAATTGGTGTACCCCTACATAACCACTCAAAAAGGCACGTTCTCCTACCTCAACATATCCAGAAAGTGCAGAATAATTTGCAATTGTAACATTATCATGAAGTTTGCAATTATGTGCAATATGAGCATATGCCATAATATAGCAATTATTCCCCACCTCAGTAACATTCCCTTCACCTGTTGCCTTATGAATTGTTACATATTCTCTTATTATAGTCTCTTTACCTATATATACTAAAGAATCTTCCCCTTTGTAACTCCTATCTTGGGGAGGTGTTCCTATCACTGAACCTTTTCCTATCTGCACCTTATCAGAAATTTTAGTCTTTCCTGTTACATATACAGCTGGTCCTATCTCTACATTATCCCCTATTGTCACATCCCCTTCTATTACAGCATAGGGACCAATAGAGACATTTTTCCCCATAATTACCCCTTTTGATATTACAGCTGTTGGATGTATTCCCATTACTTGCTCCTATCCGTCAGACTAAACATAATCTCCGCCTCTGCCACAACCTCTCCATCTACTACTGCTTGGGTCTTTATCTTGCCAACAACTCCCCGAAAACGTAAAAGTTCTGCCTCCAATTCTAACTTACTTCCTGGGAATACCGGTTTTCTAAACCTTGCCTTATCCACTCCAATAAGGTATGCAAGTTTATCTTTATATTCAGGATTTGCAAGTACAAGAAATGCTCCTATCTGAGCCATAGCCTCTACTATAAGAACTCCTGGCATTACAGGATTTCCTGGAAAATGCCCTTGAAAAAATGGTTCATTAAAAGAAACGCATTTATACCCTTTTACCCTATCTTGAGTAATTTCCTCTACCTTATCCACTAAAAGAAACGGATACCTATGAGGTAAAATATCTAATATCTCTTTTGCGTTAAGCATATTACCCTCCCATCTCTTTTAATTTCTTCGCCATTTCAATATGCATTTTGTGTCCCGTTTTTATAAGCACAAAATCTCCAATCAAAAATTTATTTGTAAGAGAAATATCACCCAAAAAATCTATAATTTTATGTTTTACAAATTCTCTTTCTGTAGAAAGTGTACCTAAAATTCTATTTTTATCTACTACAATAGCATTATTTAGGCTACCTCCAAGGGAGAGCCCAGCATCCCTGAGGGCCTCAATCTCATCATAAAATCCAAAGGTTTTGGCCATAGAAATATCCCTTTCAAACTTATCCTCACTAAATAGAAAATCATAATATTCTGACTCTATATATGTCCCTGGATAATCTATTAAATATCTTATCCTTAGCTGCTTAGATGGTAAAGCTACTAACAATTTATCTTTTTCTCGTAAGAAAATTGGTCCTTTTACCTTATACGCTTCTCTCTCTACATTTTGCTCTAAGATTCCCGCCTTTTCAATAAGTTCTACAAACAATTTTGCACTTCCATCTAAAATAGGGATTTCATTTTCATATTCTATAAGCACATTAGTTATTCCCTTAACATATAAAGCAGCAAGAAGGTGCTCAGGGGTCCTTACCCTTGTCCCATTATTTCCAAGTATTATACCTCTTCTTGTTCCTACTACATTATCCAATGAAGCTACCACATCCCTATTTGTAAAAACATCTCGAAAAATTATACCAGTCCCTTGTGGGGAAGGGAAAAGAGTTATCTTACCTATCTTTCCTGTATGAAGTCCTATACCTTCTATTGATATGCTTTTTTTTATGGTTTTTTCTCTCATGATTTTAATCTCAGTAGGAATAAAACTAATACTGTCAACTCTATTAAAAAGGTGCTTTTCTCGCTTTTTAATGCAGAAAAAAAATCAAAACCCTTCTTTTGCTTATACGGTCGAAAAGTAGGTATAACTCTCTTCACATGATTCATATAGTTTATATAGTCATCTTTCCATTTTTTCTTCAAAAATTCCTCTTCAAGAGGAATAATAATACTATATCCAAAAAAATATATTATAAAAAATAAAAGATACCCAAGAAAGATATTAGCCATAACAGAGATTCCAAGGCCTATAAAAAAATTACCTATATATAGAGGGTTTCTTACATAACCATATGGGCCATATGTTACAAGTTCAGGAGAATCAACCTCTAAAGTTCTATATTTCCTAATATAACCTGCTGCCCAAAATCTTAAAAGCTCTCCAAAGAAAAGTATAAAAACCCCAAGAGTAATAGATCCTTTTGTAGGATGTGAAAAAAAATATATTAAGAGAAAAAATGGAATGGGAATTAGCCCTCGAAATTTAAAGATGATATTTCCGGCTTTATTCATCTTTTAAAATAGTCCTTTTTACTTCTTCTAATTCCTTTTCTATTTTTTTTAAAGTCCTCGCAAATTCGGGAAGTTTATACATGACAGCCTTTGATTTATAATCCTTTATATGGTCTACTGCAGGACTTCCTGAAACAAAGGATCCAGAAGGGATATCACTAACAACTCCAGAATCTGCCGCAATAACTACATCATCTCCTACTGTTATATGATCAGCTATACCTGATTGGCCTCCCATTATAACATTTCTTCCTAACTTAGTACTCCCTGCTATACCAACCTGAGCAGTAATTATACTATTTTCCCCAATTACTACATTATGGGCTATTTTTACTAAAGCATCTATCTTTGTTCCTCGTTTTATTATCGTATCCTCAATAGCACCTCTATCTATTACGCAGAGAGGGCCAATCTCTACATAGTCCTCTATTATAAGACCGCCTATTTGAGGTATTCTCTTATATATATCATTTAATTTTGTATAACCAAATCCATATCCACCCAAAACAGTACTAGCTTGAATAAGACAATGGTCTCCGATCTGGACACCATCCAATATTACTACATGAGGGTAAACAACTGTATCTTGTCCAATTTTTACATTTTTTCCTATATAGCTACCTGGATAAATCTTTACATTATCACCTATAACCACATTATCTTCTACTTTTACCCACTCTCCTATATAAACATTTTTACCTAGTGTTATATTCTTACCTAACATAGCGGTAGAAGAGATACCAGTAGGGTGTTTTAAGGGATAAAATTCAGTTAATATTTTTAAAAAAGATTCTTCCACATTATCTACATAGATTCTTGCTTTGGTTGAAAAGGAGATAAAGGGTGAGAGTTTCTTTGAGGTTACAAGCAATATATCTTGAGGGATATAAGAAGGAATATATTTCTTTGACTTTATAAATAGTATACTACCCTTTTTTATATTTTCTAAAGAAGAAATATTGGAGACCACAAAATTTTGGTCTCCAATAATCTCTCCCCCTATAAGCTTATGAATTTCCTTTACGGTTTTTTTAAATTTCATTATTTTTTATGAGTTTTATTAATCTCCACTATTACCTGTTCTGTAATATCTACTCCTCCGTAAAGTACTATAGGATAATCCAAAGCCCCACCCTTATTTAAAGGTATATTTACCTCACTTCTTAAAACCAAAGAGAGTTTAAGCTTCTTAGCTATAGTCCTTATAGCATCTATAATGCTCTTTTTTCTCTGATTTTCTAAGTTCTTTATCTGGGTAAGCATTTTCTCTTTGATAGGTGTCCACTCTTTGTTATACTTTTCTTCTAAAGCCTTCACCTCTTCAGGAGTTTTGCCCTTTCCAGCCTCATTAAGCTCTATCTGCCTTTTTCTAAATTCACTTTGAAGCTTTTCATTTAACTGAATAATCTTTTCACTTAAAGGATGTTCTTTATATACCCTAACCATATCCACAAAACCTACCTTAAAACTTGCCCCAAAAGATGGAGTAAGTGATATAACAAAAATACTTAGAAAAATTACGGTAAAAAATAATCCAAATTTTTTCATTTTAAAAAACCTCCATTCTTAATTATCTAAATCTAAAATGTATGACCTATGCTGAAATAGAGACTACCATGTCTCTCCTCAGACATACCATAGTCTAATCTTATAGGACCCAATGGGGTATCTACCCTTATGCCTATGCCCTTACCAAGCTTAAAGTCATCAAAATCTAAAGATGCACCATAATCCCATACGCTTCCATAATCTACAAACAGCACACCCTGAAAATTAGTAGCAAGGGGAATACGGTATTCCAAATTAAACAAAAGCATATTATCGCCTCTAAATTCTCCCAAATTATAGCCCCTTAAGGTATTTACTCCACCCAATTCAAATTTTTCAAAGGATGGTAATGAAGCATTGGCAGTACCTCCCATAACTCTAAGGGCTAATACCTGATCACTTATCACATTAAAATATCCTGCAAATGTTCCACTTACCTTTAAAAAGTCATAATCTCCATCTAAAAATCCTCCTGCATATTCTAAGGATACAACATCATAAGTACCTTTTTTAGGATCAAAGATATTATCTCTCGTATCATACACAAATACAGGAGTAAGAGATCTTATTTTGCCTGCTAGATCATCTGGGGTCTCTCCCTCTATTGGGGTAATTGTAACATTTTCGGCCTTATACGTAAGATAAAGTTTCATATCTTCATTTATCGGGGTTCCTATAGTAATATCTCCCCCTATTCGTTCTTCTTTGTATTCTCCTATAACATCACCAGAATCACCGTAATTTTTATGACTTTTTGCAGTATCATAAACTTCAAGCTTAAAAGAATTGTTAGATTTTAAAAACCAAGGGTCATAGAAGGAAACCTTATATGTAGTTCTTGCGCCAAATTCCCATTTTGCTGTAATTTCCTGTGCATTACCACCAAAATTCTTCTCAGAATAGGAAATGAAACCCAAAAGGCCCTGTTCAGTATTATAACCTATTCCTATACCTGCTTTTCCTGTATTTTTCTCCTCTAAGATAATTTCAAGGGTTAACTTCTCGGGACTACTTCCCTTTAAAATTTTCATCTTTACATCATTAAAAAATCCAAGATTGTAAACCCTCTGTAAGGCCTTTTTTACCTTATTAAAATTAAAAAGCTCTCCTGTTTTCAGGTTTAAAGCCTTACGTACAACCCATTCTTTAACTTTTATGTCTCCTATTATATCAATTTTATCTAAAATGCCTTCAAAAAGGGTAATGGTCAAATTTCCATTTTCAAATTTTATACTCCCGATACCAGAAAGAATATAGCCCTTTTCCTGATAGTATTTTGTAATTCTATTTAGGTCTCGATTTAAAATCTTTTTATTTAATACCTGACCTGGGGCCAGAATCATGATATTTTTTAATTCATCCTCAGAAAATACTGTAGAACCTTTAATTGTAATAGATTTAATTACTGGATTTTCTCTCACTATAAAAACTACCCTCACGCCATCTTTTTCTGGAAAAGCCTTAGCTTTCACTTCTTGAAAATATCCAAGGTTCATAATGTTTTGAATCTCTTTTTGGATATCTGCCTTGGCAATATAGTCACCTATTTTCATATTAATGGCGGTTAGTATATAAGAGGTAGCTATATTTTTGTTTCCTTGAATTTCTATCTTTAATACTTTGTATCGTGCCTGACTAAATGCAAGAGAAGAAAAAATAAGTACAACCAAAATTGTCACAAGAAAAAATAATATCTTTTTATTCAAAATCAAGACCTCCTTTCAATTTAAAGTTTAATATTTTAAAAAACCTAATATTTCAATATAGTTACAGGTAAAATTTAAGATTGAATATATTTTACCATACTTTTACAAATAAGGCTACCCTAAAATGTATATTCATAGACTAATTCTACTTGAATATTACTCTTTTTATCTATTGAAAAATCAAAATAAAACCCTTTCCCAGGATAAAGTTCAAAACCAAAGATGTCATTAACATAGGGAGTAAGAACTCTTTCGTATTTTATATAGAAATCTTTTCCTATATATTTTCCTACCTTTAATGTAAGTCTTGTTTTTATTATATCCTCTTTGTATACCTCAAAAGAGGGTTCTAAAGATAATGTATCTAATCCAAAATATTTTCTCCCTATTTCATTTAATGAATTCATAAACTTTAAACTTAAACTTCTAAAGGCTATATTTAAAGATTCTCCTGTTAAAAATTCATTAAGGTTCTCTCTTTGATAATCCTCTATTTTTGTGCCTAGTACTATAAGAGAAGAAAGCTCATCTTGAGAAAAATAAGGTATAGAGGTAAGTCTTACCTTTGGAGCCCTTGCAAAGCCACCTATCTGAGCAAATATCTTTACACCATCTATATTTCCTTGTGCACTTATGTTAATCAATGGATTAAGATAAGTAAAATCTGTAAATTCAATGGTACCTGAGGTTACTTTGAAATACCTATTTCCAAAAAGAATCTTCCCTGTGTCAATAAAAAACTTTCCTGTTATCTTAGGAATCTTGAGAGAAGAACCTACTCTAAACAAACCCTTACCTATAAAATCATAAGATTTACCACCTTTTATCTCTATATTTTTATCTGCCTTTACTATTAAATCAAGGTAAGGATTTAAGAAGAATCTATCTATATCACTACCTTCTTTTATATATACACAACCCTTTTCTAAATCTACCCTACCTTGAGTCTTTAAATTATCATTCAAAGGGGAAAAAGAAAGGACAAAACTCATCTTTCCCTTAAAATAAGAAGGGATAAAAGATGGTATATGAGAAGCTTTCACACTAAGTGATGTACTCTCATTTTTAAGTAATGGATCAAGATCACCATTTATATTCAAATTACTATTTTCCTCTTTTATTCTTAAATTAAAATCATTAAAAGATAGCATCTTTTTCCATTTTATCCTACCATTTAGGTAGATAGGAAATTTATATAATCCCTTTATATATCCTTTTACTATATTTATCTCTATGTCATAATCCCTTATTTTTTTAAAAAAATCCTTAAATGTGTCAATATTTAAATTTGGATAATGTCCCATATCACTTTTATTTTGATAATATATAAAGACAGGATTTACACATTGAATAGAGAAAGACTTGAGTAAGGCAAGAGGATTTAAAACCTTTTTTATATTGGGCTTCCAAACTAATTTTTTGATCTTTAAAATTTCTTTATTATTTTTATAAATAGAAACATCATAAAAACTAAATCCAGAAAATATACTTCCACTTTTTTTTCTATAAAATACCTCTACTTTAAGTTGTTCTTGAAGGTTGGTTATAATAATATCTTCTATATCTTTACCCTTTTTTATCTCTCTAGCAAATGAAGAAAAAGGCATAAAAAGAAAAAAGATGGAAAATAAAAGGAAATATAAAATAATTCGCTTTAAAACCATGGCAGCTTTACACACCCTTCTTTTAGGAAAAGATAATAATCTGTATGTTTACCTATTACAGAGAAAGTCTTTATATCTTTTACCGAAGGAGATACTATCTCTTTTGCCTTTCTCATAGTATCACCCGTATTTTCTATATCATCTACCAATAATACCTTTTTACCCTTTAGGAGGTCATGAGGAGGTATATCCAAAACTTCAGGATTTTTATAAATACGCTTTGGCATAGGACCATCCTCATAAAGTCTTAATCCCACAAAGGAAAGCGGCAAATCTAACTTATAAGCCAAAATAGAAGAAGGTATAATACCACCTCTCTTTATCCCAATAATTATATCAAAGTTTTCATTAAGCAACAAGGGAAGTTTTTCTTCTAATTTAAGCATAATAGAGAAAAATGGTAGTTTCTTACCTTTCCCCTTCTGCGCACCCTTGTTTTTCTGCTCTTTCCATATAGAAAGTGCCTCTTCTTTTGTATCGGCACTTTTATTACCAAATACATGTGGGTGTCTATATATTAATTTGGAAGAGATACCTTTTATAACATCTTTGTAATCAAAAAAACCCTTCTCTTTTGCCATAGAGGTTGCAAAAAGCACAAGAAACAAGAGATCTCCCAATTCTTCTTTCAGATGGTTTGAATCCCCCTCATCTATGGCATCTACCACCTCTCTGGCTTCTTCCATTATGTTTTCTCGTATCGAATCTAAATCTTGAGCCCTATCCCAAGGGCAACCTCCTTCTCCCCTTAATTTTTCTATTATCTCTATAAGCCCGGCAAGACCAAAGTCATCCTTTTTTGTCATTTTCGATCTCCTTTTTTACAATATTTCGTATTAATGCTAAGATTTCTTCAGTGCTCCTGTCAGTAATATCTATTTTATACTCCTTTCCATCTTTTGTAAACTCTAATTGGTTTCCAACCTTTACAATTTTATTAAATCCCACGCTTTCTGCATCTAATTTTAAAGAAACAAGGTCAAAAATCTTCTTAACATCTCTTTTATATCTCCCAAATCTATCAATAAGTTCATCCTTTAAACTTTTTAGTTCATCTTTACTGCTAACAGTAAGAAATCTATTATAGTAATAAATCCTTTCATCGGGTGAAGAAATATAGTCAGAAGGTATAAAATAATCAATTCCGGGGTCGAACTCTTTTTGTATAGAACCTTTTGTTATATGTTTAAGATCAGATATTTCCTCTCTTATAAATTCAGAATAAAGTTCCATTCCTACATCATTATACCCATGTTGGGACTTTCCTAAGAGAGACCCAGCCCCTCGTATCTCTAAATCTCGAAGTGCGAGGTTAAATCCTGACCCAAGCTCCTGATATTCAAAAATTGCCTCTAATCTCTTTTTTGAATTTCCTGTCAGTTTTTCATAAGAGGGATAAAGAAGATAAGCATAGGCCTTTTTATGAGACCTCCCAACCCTTCCCCTTAACTGATAGAGTTGGGAAAGGCCATACCTATAGGAATCATCTATAATTATAGTATTTGCATTGGGGAAATCTATACCTATCTCAATTATAGTAGTCGTAAGTAAGACATCATACTTACCTTCCCAAAAATCAATTAATATATCCTCAAGAATATAGCTATCCATCTGACCATGGGCTATAACAACTCTTAGATTAGGGATAAGGGTTTCTAAATTAAGTTTTATGCTATCTAAATCTTTTATCCTATTATGTACATAAAAAACTTGTCCCCCCCTATTTATCTCATGCAAGATTGCCTCTTTTATAATTTTATTGCTCTTTTTATAAACAAAGGTTTTTATCGACAAACGGTTCTCTGGAGGAGTGGTTATAAGGCTTAGATCTCTAACACCTGTAAGTGCCATATAAAGGGTGCGTGGGATAGGTGTTGCTGTAAGGACAAGCACATCAATATTTTTCTTTAGCTCTTTTAGTCTCTCTTTATGCATAACCCCAAATCTTTGTTCCTCGTCAATTATCAAAAGACCCAAATCTTTAAACTTTACATCAGATTGAAGGATTCTGTGTGTCCCTATTATAATATCAATTTTCCCTTCTTTAAGTTTTCTTACTATTTTTTTCTGATCTTTTAATGAGCGAAACCTAGATAGCATCTCTATATTTACAGGAAAAGGAGAGAGTCTTTCTCTGAAGGTTTCATAATGTTGCGAGGCAAGAATAGTTGTGGGTACCAAAAAAGCTACCTGTTTTCCACTCTCTACTGCTTTAAAAGCCGCCCTCACTGCAATCTCTGTCTTACCATACCCTACATCCCCACATATTATCCTTTCCATAGGTACATCTTTTTCCATATCTCTCTTTACCTCTTCCAATGCCTTAATTTGATCTTCTGTTTCATTATAGGGGAAGGATAGTTCAAGTTCTCTTTGCCATAATGTATCTGGCAAAAAGGCAAAACCTTTTCTTTTACTTCTTTCTGTATAGAGTTCGTACAATCTTTTTGCAACCTCTTGAGCTTCCTTTTTCGTCTTTTCCTTTATTTTTTTCCACTCACCACTTTTTAATTTATTTAAAGTAGGCGTAGCACCTATGTACTTTTTTAAAAGATACAGCTTTTGAGGAGAGATATATAACATATCCCCATCTCTATATTCAACCCCTATATACTCTTTCTCTCCTTCTTCTGAGGGGAGAGGGATAAGCCCCCTATATATACCTATACCATAATCTTTATGAACTACATAATCTCCTGGGGAAAATTCAGAAAAAGTTACTCTTTTTCTCTGGGGATAGGTAGGAGGGTGTAATGATTTAGACCTTTTCCTTCTTCCCAAAACTTCTTTTTCTGTAAAAACTACTAGCTTTTTCTCTTCTATGAAAAAGCCTTCGGAAAGCTCTTTCCTTATCACATTTATAATACCCTTATCATATGGATCAAAAGAGCTCTTGATAGTAAATGGTAAGTTATACTCTTCCATTATCTCTGTAAATCTCTCTACAAGCCCTTCAGTAGAGAGAAATATGTTAACTGAATAATTTTTCTCCATTAATCTATGAATCTCTTTTACAAATAGAGGGATCTTTCCAAAAAAAGAAGGAGGATTATTTATTATAAATTTATATCCTGTTGTCTCCAAGAAAAAAGGTACAAAAGAGAATATCTCTTTATATGAAAAAGAAGGTGAAATGTCTTCCCCCTCTACTATCACATGTGCAAATTTATTCTTTACCAATTCTTCTAGTAATATATCTTCTGATGATTTATAGTGAACGAGGAAGATATCCTTTTCTCTAAGTTTTTTCATAGTAAGTTGAGATTCTTCAGAAAATACACGAATCGATTCTACCACATCCCCCCAAAACTCTACCCTTATAGGGTGTAATTCACTATAGGGATAGAAATCTATAATACCTCCTCTTACACTATACTCTCCTCTTTTCTCTACCCTATCTACTCTTTCATAATCATATTTGTTCAATATATCAGTAAGAAAATCTCTCCTAAACTTTGCATTTTTCTTAAGAGAGACATGGGAAAAATAGAGTTGTTCTCTGTCTATCACATACTCTTTAAGAGACTGGGCATCTGCGACAAAAATTATCCCCTTTTCTTTCAAATGAAGTGTAAGAATTGATGCCGTTTTTGTGTATATATTTGGGTGAAACTCCCCTGAGGAATAAAAATAGTGGACATTATCGAGGATAGAGGGGCCTAAAGCCTCTAAATCTGTAAAAAAATTCTCAACCTTTTTACTGTCTTTAAATAGTATAAGTATATTTTTATTTTCTGTATAAATTTCCCGAAGGATATAAGCAAAACCTGATACTTCTGTTTTATTTAAAACTTTCCATTTATCCATTGAATTTAGACATCGCTATATCAATGCCTTCATCTAAAATAGTAAAAATTAAGTCTTTAACCCTTCTAAGAACATCTTTAACAATTATAAGCTCCTCTTCTTTGAATTTTCCTAATACAAAATCTACCATATCCAAATGAAAAGGTTTGGGTCCTATTCCTAACCTCAGTCTCGCAAACTCTGTTGTGTCAAGGTTTTCTATAATAGAATTCATACCTTTATGTCCACCAGAGGAGCCCTTTTTCCGCAATCTCATCTTTCCTAGAGGAAGATCTACATCATCATAAATAACAAGGAGGTCAGAGATAGGGATAGTATGCCTATCTAAAAAAGTCTTTACACTGATACCACTTAAATTCATAAAAGTAGAAGGTTTAAGTAAGAATACCTCTTTATTATTGATAAAAATCCTGGCCCATTCTCCATAAACCTCTTTATCTTTTATAAAATTTATATGCCCCTCTACCTGTTGCATTAAAAAATCTATTGCCATAAAACCAAAATTATGACGAGTAAAAATATACTCTGGGCCAGGATTTCCAAGTCCTACTAATAGTCTCAATGCCGGTTATTCTGATTCGCTTTCTTCTTGAGACGAAGGAGCAGCTTCCTCTGTCTCTTCTTCCTCTACCTCTTCTCCTGTCTCTTCTTTAATAGGTGAAAGTATAGAAACTACAGCAGTTTCCAAAGGAGTAATAGCCTCTACCCCTTCAGGAAGTTTCAAATCTTCAACCAATACAGTATCTCCCAGATCAAGGTCAGAAACATCTACTTCAATAGCATCTGGTATCTGAGATGGAATTGCCTCTATTTCTATCTCTCTCAAGAGATGTTCAAGTATTCCACCTTTTTTCACACCTTTTGCTTCACCTATAAGTTCAATAGGTACCTCCACTATAACCTTTTCACCCTTAAATACCTTAAAGAAATCCACATGAAGTACATCACTTTTTATAGGATCTCTCTGTATCTCTTTTATTACAGCCATAAGTTCTTCATCTTCTAATTTGAGATTAAGTACATGATGCTCAGCATCTCCTGAAAAAATCTTATGAAATTCTTTTTTTAAGATCTTTATTGGCACTTCTGGATCATCTTTATGTGGAGAATAAAGAATAGCCGGTATATATCCTGCCCTTCTTAATCTTCGTGCCCCACCTTTTCCAAGTTCTTCTCTTCTTTCAATATTTAAGACTAAGTTCTCCATCAAAAATCCTCCTTCATCTATTTGGTTTTTATAGCCTTTAATTCTCTTTTTGCATTAAAATTATATCATAACCGGTCAAGTATCACTCAAAAATTTTACTCACAGATTCATTAAAATGTATATTCTTAATAGCCTCTGCAAAAAGTGGCGCCACAGAAAGGATAGTGAGCTTATCAAATCTATCTTCTTTCTTGATAGGTATAGTATTTGTAACGATAATCTCTTCTATGGGTGAGCCCATTAATCTCTCTCGTGCAGGATGGGAAAATACAGGATGAGTGGCAGCTGCAATAATCTTTTCTACGCCTTCTTTTTTAAGGGCCTCTGCTCCTTTTGTAATAGAACCTGCTGTATCTATCATATCATCGACTAAAATAGCTATTTTTCCTTTTACATCGCCTACAATATGCTCTATCGCAACCTCAAGATAGCTTGGGCGATATTTATCTATAACGGCAAAATGGGTATTGAGACGTGCAGAAAAAGAACGAGCCCTTGCAGTTCCTCCTACATCTGGAGAGACGACAACAATATCCTTTGAGTTATAGTTCTTATCTTTAATATATTTTGAAATTATGGGTTCTGCTACTAAATGGTCAACAGGAATATCAAAAAAGCCTTGGATTTGTCCTGCATGAAGATCCATGGTCAATATCCTAGATGCCCCTGCAGAGGTTATAAGGTTTGCCACAAGTTTTGCAGATATAGGCTCTCTTGGTTGGGTCTTTCTATCTTGTTTTGCATATCCGTAAAATGGCATAACAACGGTTATTCTCTTTGCAGATGCCCTTTTAATAGCATCTATCATCACCAAAAGTTCCATAAGATTTTCATTTACAGGGGGAGAAGTAGGTTGAATAATAAATACATCCATTCCCCTAACGCTTTCTTTTATTTTTACCCTTACCTCTCCATCAGGAAACCTCCCCACCTCTGCATCTCCAAGTTTGATTCCTAGGATATCTACAATCTCTCGAGACAATTCAGGATTAGCATTTCCCGTAAAAACCCTCAAATTATTCATTTTTTCTTCTCTCCTTTTTTATCACCCAATCTATTTTATTTATCTGTCTTGCTCGCCCTAAAGCAAGAGAATTAGGAGGAACATCCTCTGTTATAGTAGAGCCTGCCCCTGTATATGCACCCCTTCTTACTGTAACAGGTGCTACAAGGGTATTATTACTTCCTATGAAAACATTATCTTCTATAATCGTCTTATGTTTCTTTTTCCCATCATAATTACAGGTAATTGTACCTGCACCAATATTGACATTGTCTCCTACATCTGAATCACCAATATATGTAAGGTGTGATGCCTTTGTATTTTTTCCAATCTTACTATTTTTTATTTCAACAAAATTTCCAATTTTCGCCTCTTCTTCAATCCTACTTTCTGGTCTCAAATGTGCATATGGCCCTACTTTTGCAAAATTTTTAATATTTGACTCTTCTACATATGATTCCAAAATGTGAACCATGTCCCCTATTTCAGAATTCACTATATACGTTCTTGGACCTATAATACATCTTTGTCCAATGGAGGTTTTACCATTTATAATAGTAAAAGGATAAATAATTGTATCCATTCCTATCTTAACATCTTTATCAATAAAAGTAGTATTGGGGTCTATAATAGTTACACCTTCCATCATTAGCTTCTCTGCATTTCTTTTGTAAACAATCCTTATAGCTTCTGCAAGATTTACCCTATCATTTATCCCTATAAACTCAGAATAATCATCCTCTATTAAAATATTGCCCACCTTTTTCCCCATATCGAGGTATATCTTTAAAATATCTGTAAGATAAAACTCCCCCTGAGCATTATTTGCCCTTATCTTTTTTAAGGCCTCAAAAAGACCCTCTTTTCGAAAACAGTACACTGCAGGGTTCATTTCAAAAATCTTTCTTTCTTCATCTGTTGCATCTTTTTCTTCTACTATTTTTATAATATCACCATTTTTATCCCTCACTATCCGCCCATAATGAAGTGTATAATCTTTAACATAAGTAGTAACTAAAGTAAAGTCATTTCCCTCTTTTATATGAAAATTCAAAAGCTCTTTTAGTGTATCTTCTCGGATAAGGGGCATATCTCCATGTATAACTAAAATATTGCCATCGAAATCTTCTAACAATGGTTCTACTGTTAAAAGTGCATGAGCAGTACCTTTTGGTTCTCCTTGGTCAACTATCTTCACTCTATCTCCTAAAACTTTTGAGATTTCTTCTCCCTGATATCCTATTACAACTATGATTTCATCAACTCCAACATCTTTTAGGGTATCTACTGGGTATTCTACTATTTTTCGACCTGCTATCTCATGCAACATCTTTGAAAAAGAAGATTTCATTCTCTTCCCTTTACCCGCTGCCAAAACCACACCGACTGCCTTTTTAGCCATTTTTTACTCCTTAGAGAATCTCTTTTGTAAATATTTTATAACTATATCGGGCACAAGCTCTTCTAACTTTCCTCCTAAAGAGGCTATTTCTTTTACAAGGCCTGAGTTTATATAAGCATAATTCATATTTGTAAGCAAAAACATGGTCTCTACATCATGGGCAAGACTTCTATTTGTAAAGGCAAGTTGCATCTCATATTCAAAATCTGAAATAGCCCTTAGTCCCCTTATAATAACCCTTGCATGCTGAGATTTTACGAAATCAACTAATAGACCTGAAAAAATCTCTATCCTTACATTCTTTAGGTCTTTAGTTACCTCCTCTAGCATCTCTTTCCTTTCTTCCATAGTAAATGCAGGTATCTTCCTAGGGTTTGCAATCACACCTACAACGACTTCATCAAATAAGGAAGAAGCTCGTTGTATAATATCAAGATGTCCATAAGTAACTGGGTCAAAACTCCCTGGATAAACAGCTCTTTCCATATCTAACTCTCCATTTTATAAAATAGTAGTTTATTTGAACCATATTTCTTCTCTTTTGCCAAAATTATACCAAATTTAGTAAAATCATACGAAGTTATTCCTGCGGGATATTGTATTATCACCTCCCCACCTTTTTTTAAAACCTTAAAACTCTTTGGTACCACAGACCTAAGGATATCTAAATTTTTATAAGGTGGTCCTAAAAATATAAAATCAAAAAGTTCTCTACCCTTCAAACTATCTAATGCAAAAATAATGTCTTTTCTTATTACTGTAGCTTTACTTATATACAATAATTTCTGCAAATTTTTTTTAATTATATCTACATTCCTCTTTTCAAGTTCTATAAAAAAAACCTTATTAGCCCCTCTACTTAAAGCCTCAAGGCCTACTGTACCAAATCCAGAAAAACCATCAAGAAAAAGTTTTCCTCTTACATCAATCATATTAAAAAGGGCCTCTCTCATAATAGAAGGTGTGGGTCGTGTAGATGTATCTCCTGTACGTGTGAAAATTTTATGTCTTTTCTTTTCTCCTCCAGTTAGATATATAAAGCTCATTATCCTACTCCTGACAGATCTGTTTTTGAAAATCTACTCTCTAACTCTCTTTTTAGTATTATAAATTCTTTACTTTTTGAATCAAAATTTTTCACATATTTCATAACTTCAGCCCTTGCCTCTTCCAAAATTTTGCCATCATATACAATATTAGCAATTCGCAGTTCTACAAGTCCATGTTGTCTAGTACCGTAAAACTCTCCGGGTCCTCGTAGCTTAAGATCCCTCTCTGAAATTGCAAACCCATCTGTTTCTTCTACAAGAATCCTTATTCTTTCCAATGCCTCCTTTGATCTTGAACCCAATATAAGTATACAATATGATTCAAAACTTCCCCTTCCCACTCTTCCCCTTAGTTGATGAAGCTGAGATAGGCCAAATCTTTGGGCATCCTCTATAACCATAACAGTGGCATTTGGTACATCTATCCCCACTTCTATCACAGTAGTAGATACCAACAAATCTATCTTTTTATCTTTAAATAATTTCATAACCTCTTCCTTTTCTGATACAGAGAGTTTTCCATGCAACAATCCTACAGAGAAATTCTCAAAAAATCGCGTCTTCAATTCCTCATAAAGTGTAGTTGCAGATTTAACCATAAGAGAATCTGATTCTTCTATTAGAGGACAAATAATATATCCCTGCCTTCCTTTTTCAAGTTCTTTTTTTACAAAATTATACACCCTTTCTCTTTGAGAAGAAAAGGCATAATAGGTTTTTATCTCTATCCTTTCCTTTGGTTTTTCATCTATAACAGAAATATCCAGATCACCATACAAAGAAAGGGCAAGAGTTCTTGGTATAGGAGTAGCAGTCATTACTATTACATCGGGATTTAGACCTTTATCCATAAGTTTAGCCCTTTGAACTACCCCAAATTTATGTTGTTCATCTATAACAACAAGGCCCAATTTATGAAAAACTACATCTTCTTGAATAAGTGCATGGGTACCAACAATTACATCAATATATCCATCTTTTAACTTTTTTAATATTTCTCTTCTCTTTTTTTGAGTTGTACTTCCTGTAAGGATCTCAATTTTTAAATCAAAATGAGAGAGAAAATTCTTTAAAACTATAAAATGTTGTTCTGCAAGAATCTCTGTAGGAGCCATTATAGCAGATTGATAGCCTGAATTTGAGGCCAAAAGCATCGCAAAAGAGGCAACAACAGTCTTTCCAGAGCCTACATCTCCTTGAATCAATCTATTCATAGGATGAGAGCTCTGCATATCCCCTATTATCTCTCTTATAACCCTTTTTTGTGCATTCGTTAGGGTAAAAGGGAGTTTTTCTTCAAATTTTTTCAGAAGCTCCTCCCTAAAAGGAAAAGATATACCTTTTTTCTCTACATAAGTCCTTTTTTTAAGAGCAAGAGGAAGTTGAAATAAGAAAAATTCCTCAAATATGAATCTCCTCTGAGATTTAGCCCCTCTCTTGTTGTATATTTCACCATCCTTTTCTATAAAGGGAGCGTGTATATCCCGAAGAGAAATAGGAAGGGATAGAAGCTCTCGCTCTTCTCTTATACTAAGAGGAATAGGGTCATAAAGATATAGACCATATAAAAACAAGGCATTTTTCACTATTTTTCTAAATTCTTTTTGCGTTATTCCCTCAGTAAGAGGGTATATAGGTACTATCCCAGTAATATCTTCAGATTTACCCCTCTCTAGTAGTTCATATTCAAAATCTGAAGACTGATATTCTCCAAATCTATATTTTGCTTTTCCAACTATAAGGACTCTTCTTCCTATATACAGGATATCCTTCAGGAATTCTCTATTAAAACATACAAGATAAAGCTCCCCTGTTCCATCTTCGATTCCTATCTTTAAGATATCTTTTCCCTTATTTGTTCTGATGTATGTATGTATAAAGACCCGTCCAGATACTACAAAGACCTGATCCTCTACTATATCTCGAATAGAAATTACATCTCCCCTATCCTCATATCTTCTTGGAAAATAAAAAAGCAAATCTTTTATAGTAAATATACCTAATCTATTTAAAATTTTGGCCTTTTTAGGTCCAACACCCTTTAAATACTGAATGGGTGAGTAAACCTTCTCTTTATTTATCTCATCCATTAATGACTTTATCTTGCGCATGGATTCGAAAGAAAGGATATAAAGCTCTTGGTCCTTTCTCTTCGATAGTATATCAAGCATACCTAAAAGGGTTTTGATTTCCTCTCCTGTCTCCCCCTGATAAGATTCAGAAGGGATGGTCTCTTTTAACATTTTAAATGGGAGAGATATATCTCTCCCATTTAAAAGTAAATCCCATATTTCTCTTAAAATTTCTCGTAAGTCTTTTGTATATCTGTTCAATACTACCCTTTATATTCTCCCTTAAATTCTTCAAGGACTTTATCTAAAATACCTACTGCATCATCAATCTGGGACTTTGTGATAACCAAAGGCGGCTGAAATCTAATCACATTTCCATATATACCACCTTTTCCTATAAGAAGACCCTCTTCTAATGCCCTATGCCTAAGTTTTCCTGCTACTACATCTGCAGGGGTTTTTTCCTTATCCAATACAAGCTCTATTCCTACCATAAGACCTTTTCCTCTGACATCCCCTATCAATGGATACTTTTCCTTTAACGCATTAAGTTTATCCATTAAATATCTACCGATTTCTTCGGCTCTTTCAGGAAGTTTATCTCGGAGCATAACATCTAAATTGGCAAGTGCAGCCTTTGCAGATACAGGATTGCCACCAAAAGTAGATAGATGATCTCCTACCTCAAAGGCATCTGCTATCTCATCTCTTGTAATAAATGCGGAGATGGGAAAACCATCTGCTATTCCCTTTGCCATCGTCATAATATCAGGCTCTACATCATAGTGTTCAATTGCAAAAAGTTTTCCTGTACGTCCAAAACCACTCTGTACCTCATCTGCTATAAAGAGAGATCCATGTTTTTCTAATATAGATTTAACTTCCTTAAAATACTCCTTTGGAGGTGGAATGATACCACCTTCTCCCATTACTGGCTCTGCGATAAATGCCGCGACATTATCACTTGTATCAAATCTGAATACATCTTCCACGGCCTTTGCACATTCCAGATTACAATTAGGATATGTTTTTCCAAATGGGCAACGATAGCAGTATGGAGTAGGTGCAAATGCTATCCCAGAAAGAAACGGACCTCCGCCCCTTTTCCTCGCATAGTTCCCTGTTATACTTAGTGTTCCAATGGTTCTTCCGTGAAAAGATGCCCTAAGTGCAATAAATTCATTCTTTTTTGTATATTTTTTTGCTATCCTCATGGCACCTTCATTTGCCTCTGCTCCACTGTTTCCAAAGAAACTCTTCTTAAGCCTCCCAGGGGTAACCTCTGCCAATTTCTCGGCAAGATCGGCAACAGGTTCTACATAATATACATAGGTACAAACATGAACATATTTGTCCATTTGCTCTTTTGCTGCTTCAATCACCTCAGGGTGCCGATGGCCAGCGTTTGTAACAGAAATACCGGAAAAACAATCAAGATATTCTTTCCCGCTTTTGTCCTTTACTATAGAACCCTCTGCCTCTTCTACTTCAACAGGTTCTATCCTGGATACAAACTTAGTAATAACATATTTTTCATATTTTTCTTTTACACTCACTTTAAAACCCCCTTATACATATTGACTCCTTTATGCTATTAGTGTATAATAAGAAGGAAATTTTATCAAGGGGTAATTTTATGAAAAAGAGAAAAAAAGATAAGAAAATTAAAGGACAAAAAGAAAAAGATATAACAACATTCATAACAGAAAAATTTAAAGAACTTCTATTATTTAATGGTATTCTATATGTTGTATTAGCAGTGATTTATATATTTTATATTGGCTTTTACCTGAAGGGTGACATAATTGCAAAAAAAGCCCTAAATTGGCTATTTGCATGGATTATTGGGGGAGCAATAGTAGTCTCTATTTACGATTTTCTGTTTGATTATTTCTCTTTTAGGAAAACAATCTCTAATACTCATCCCCAAAAATAATCTGTACTTTATCACCTATTTCAAGATTCATTGAATCTGAGAGCTTTCCTTGGTTTTCTGAAAGTTCAAGAAAATTCGTACTACCAAAAAGACCAAATTTCTCTCCCTTTTCTGCTTCTCCATAGTATCTTAAAATCCTTTTTATGCAAAGGTCTTTTACTCTAATACATGAAATATTTCTAGATATTAAGCTTTTTTCTATGTTAGTTACGGCATTTCCAAATTTATCTATATATATTATTTCTCCTAATATATAGGATTTTTCCTTTTTTAAAGTTAAAGGTGGTAAAAGAAGTGGGGTATCCAAAGAAGACCCAAACTCTTCTATATTTACGCCCTTGGCAATATATGCAGCCACAGGAGAAAAAATATCCCTTCCATGGAATGTATTACTTATAGGTTTCAAAAAGTACTTCTCGTTTTCCAAAATATAGGCCTTCTTTTTCTCTTCATGATTCCAAACATATGTTATGATCCCATTATCAGGGAGAACGAAATATCTATCCCCAGCCTCTACCACTATAGCCTTTCTCAAAGAACCGACTCCTGGATCTACTACAACAAGATGTATTGTCCCTTTGGGGAAATATTTATAATACGAAAATAATGAAAAAGCCGTATGTTTTATAGAAAAAGAAGGAATATCATGAGAAATATCTAAAATCTTTACACCTGGAAAGATATTAATAATAACACCCTTCATTATACCTACATATGGATCCTGGTATCCAAAGTCGGTAAGGACAGTAATAGTGCTCATATTTTCTTAAATTCCCCTCCTTCATAGATAACACACATATCTCTCCCCCATTCCTTGGCCTTATACAAGGCAGTATCTGCCATTTTCGTTACATCTACATAGCATTTATAATCAATGGGGAATTCAGTAAGTCCTATACTGATAGATACATACAACTTTACATCTCTCTTATTATTTGAGTAAAAAGATGTTATATGTAGGTCTTCTATTACTTCTTTTGTAAATTCCACAGATTCTCCTATCCCAAGACCAGGAAGAATAATAGCAAATTCTTCTCCCCCATACCTACCTACATACCCCCTTTTTCCTATCTTTTTTAAGAGAAATTTAGATAGACCTTTCAATACCTCATCTCCTACAAGGTGTCCATAGGTATCATTTATAGCTTTAAATTTGTCTATATCTATCATTAAAAAAGAGGAAGTAGTACTGCGTTCTTTTGCATAACTAAACTCTTCTTTTAATTTAGAAATAATATATCCATGATTGTAAAGACCTGTAAGACTATCTCTAATTACCATCTCTTTTAACTTATTATTCATCTTTATTAGATCTTCGTTTAAGGCCTTTATCCTAAGTGCCACCTTTATTCTTGCCTTTACCTCAGCTGGAGAAAATGGTTTCTTTATATAATCTATTGCACCTTTTTCAAGGCCTTCTACAAGGTATTCCATAGAATCAAGACTTGTAACAAAAATAACAGGGAGATATGTAGTCTTTTTGTATGGATGTATAGCTTCTAGAAATTCATATCCATTCATTTCTTTCATTACAATATCTAAAAGGATCAGATCTATATTCTCTCTTTTTAATATTTTAAGGGCCTTTTTTGGAGAATAGACGGAGATGGTCTCAAAACCCATCTCTTTTACTATATCGGTAAGGATAGTATTATCTAATTTAGAATCATCTATTATTAAAATTTTTGTCTTTTTCATCTTTCTTTGCAAACCAGTCATATGTAATTTTTAATCCCTCTTTCATTCCTACCCATGAAGAAATTCCAAATACCTTCTCTACCTTTTTTGGGTCCAAGATAATCTTTTGAAGTTCTCCCTTTCTCGGGGGACCATATACAGGAGGCAATGTGTACCCTGTAAGAGCTTTCAAGTAGCTAATAAGTTCATTTACTGAAGTACCTATTCCTGTGCCTACATTAAATGCAAAATCATCTATATTTTCACCCTCTATATCAAAATCTATACTCAATCTATTTATTTTTGCCACATCCTTTACAAAAACATAATCCCTTATCTGTTCCCCTGTTCCAAAAACTGTAAGCTCTTTATTTTCAAGAATTTTTCCTATAAATATAGCAATAACCCCTGCCTCTCCATGGGGATCTTGTCTGGGTCCATATACATTTCCATACCTTAGTGCCACATAAGGTAACCCAAAAGTCTTATTATAATAATAAAGATAATATTCAGAGGAAAGCTTAGAGACTCCATAAGGAGAGAGTGGACCCTTAGGGTATTTCTCATCCACTGGGAGCTTAGAGGGTTCTCCATAAACAACCCCTCCTGATGATGCAAATACAAATTTCTTAATTTTGTACTCTTTTGAAAACTCTAATAGGTTTAACAAGCCCATAATATTTATATTGGCATCATAGATAGGATCAGAGACAGATTTTCTCACATCGATTTGAGCAGCATGATGAATTACATAATCTATATGGTATTTCTTAAATATTTCAGAAAGAAACTCTCTATTGGTTATATCTCCTACTTCCAGCGACACAGAAGGGTCTAAATTTTCTCTCTTTCCCGAAGAAAGGTCATCTACTACAATAACATTAAACCCATCTTTTAAGAATTCATCTACTACATGTGAGCCTATAAAGCCTGCTCCTCCCGTAATCAAAACCTCTTTATTCATCTGTTCTCTCCTTCAATAATAATAAATTTTGTGTTTCAATTATATAAGGAAAATATTAGACTGTCAATCTCTGCAAATTAAATAATTTAAATTATTGCATATACTTTCTTGACATAAGAAAAAAACTCTGTTATGCTTTAAGAAAATAATACCTAATATATTAGGATGATGATGAGATGAAAGAGAAAAAAGACCTTGAAAAATACTTTGGAGATATAAAAAAGCTCTCTACCCTTCCTACTGTTGTGGCAAAACTTATAAAAATCATAGAAGATCCCAACAGTAAGGTAGAAGAAGTTATGAGGGTAATTTCAGAAGACCAGGCAATGGTAACCAATATTTTAAAAATGGTTAACTCTGCCTTTTATAGCCTTTCGAAAAAAATTACAAGTTTATCTCAAGCAATAGTTATAATAGGCTTTTATAATTTAAAACAACTGGTTATAGGAACAAGTGTTGTAAATCTTTTTCTCAATGGAACAGATTCAGAGTTTTCTCGAGAAGAATTTTGGCGCCACTCTGTAGCTACTGCATCCACAGCAAGGCTAATTTCAAAAAATATAAAATATCCCTATCCTGAAGAGGCATTTGTAGGGGGCCTTATACATGATATAGGGAAGCTCATTTTAGAACAGTATCTACACAAAGATTTCATGGCTGCCCTTGAATATGCGGAGAAAAAACATGTGGCACTTGTAAAGGCAGAAGAAGAAATAATAGGGATAAACCATGCTGAAGTAGGTGCATATATTGCCGAAAAATGGAACCTTCCTCATGTGTATATCGATATCTTGGCAACACACCACAAATCTATATTGCAAAATAAAACTCTAAATGAAAATCAAAAAAAACTTATAGCTATAGTAAAAATAAGTAATAATTTTGTAAAGAAAAAAGGTATTGGCCAAAGTGGGGATAAAATCATAACATCCCTTACACCACCATATCTCAATTTTGTAGGTATAACACTTGGAGAGATAGATAAGTTTTACGAATGGATAAAGAGTGAAACAGAAGTTATAATGGAACAATTGGGCATAAAGAAATAAATAAAGGAGGAGAGAAGTTGGAACAGGCAGAAAGGATTAAAAATTTACCTCCTTACTTGTTTGTAAGGATTGATCAAAAAGTAGCTGCATTAAGAGAAAAAGGAGCAGATATAATAAGTTTGGGTATGGGTGACCCAGATTTACCTCCACCAAACCATGTAATTGAGGCACTAGATAAAGCAGCAAGGGAACCTAAAAACCTTCACTATCCTACTTCTATAGGATTACTTGAATTCCGAAAGGCAGTCTCAGAGTGGTATGAAGGGAGATTTGGCATAAGACTCGACCCAGAGCGTGAGATAGTCTCTCTCATAGGTTCAAAAGAAGGACTTTATTATGCCTCGGCTTCATATATCAATCCTGGTGATGTAGGCCTTGCCCCAGACCCTGGTTATCCTGTATATGGCATAGGAATAGCACTATCTGGAGGCACTCCCTATTATATGCCATTAAAAGAAGACAACAACTTCTTACCAAATTATTCAGATATTCCTGAAGATATACTCAAAAGAGCAAAACTTCTATTTATTAACTACCCTAACAATCCTACATCTGCCACAGCTCCAAAGGAATTTTTTGAAGAAACAATAGAGCTTGGGAAAAAGTATGATATCCTTATTTGTCACGATAACTCATACAGTGAAATTACACTCCAGGAAGACTACACCCCTATGAGTATACTTCAAATAGAAGGGGCAAAAGACATAGCAGTAGAATTTCATTCCGTATCCAAAACATTTAATATGACAGGTTTTAGAATAGGTTGGGTGCTTGGAAGAGAAGATGTAGTTCAAGCTATTGGAAAGATAAAATCCAATATAGATTCTGGTATCTTTGAACCCATTCAACATGCAGCAATAGCAGCACTTAGAGGTCCAAAAGACCATGTACATAAAATGCGGGAAGTTTATAAAAAAAGAAGAGATCTAATAATAAAGTGGCTCAAAAAATTGGGATGGAAGATAGAACCTCCAAAGGCTACCATATATGTATGGGCAAAGGTACCGAAAGGATTTTCTTCTATAGAATTTAGCGAACTTTTACTGGAAAAGGCCCATGTAATAGTAACACCAGGAAATGGATATGGACCCTCAGGAGAGGGATATATCCGTATTGCATTAACCGCTACATGTGAAAGGATAGAAGAGGCATTTACTAGAATAGAGAGTGCCCTGAAAGACCTAACTATAGAATTTTAAAGAGGGCTTTATGCCCTCTTTTTCCATATAATTTTTCCATTTTCAAGATAATACTCTATTAATCCTTCACTTTTTAAACCTGTTAAAAATCCTTTAAAAGTAGAAAAAAGAAGGAGTATTTGAGTAAGATCTGGGTCAAGATCTAATAGCTTTACCAGTTGAGAGAATGCCTCTTCAGTAGAATAGGGTATCTTTAAAATCCTAAGTATTACCTCCTCAACACTTAAAATATTTTTTAGATTTATATCCACTATAGTTTTAAATTCTTCGGATAAAAAGAGTTCCCCATGTCCTGGAATAAAATAGTTATATTTCAACTTTTGAAGATTCAAAAGGGTCTCTTTTTCCCTTTTTGCATCATATAAATATCCAAGTTTATACTTTTCTATAACCCTTTTCGGCATTACTGTATCCCCTATAAATATCACATCTTGATAGATAACGCCTATTTGAGCAGGAGAATGTCCGGGTAATTCAATAATTTCTATATTTAAATCTTCTAAGATCTTTTTTGCCTTTTCATCCTCTACACTCATATCGATTAAAGATGGTTTTCCCTCTAAAAATTTTGTTCTCATCTCAGGAAAGGGGACTCCTCCAAACAGGTACATAGGTTCAAAAATAGGATTTTCTATAAGTGCCTTCTCTATTTTTGAAGCCATTGTCCATGCATCTGTTCTCTTTTTTAAAAAATTATTACCACCAAAATGATCTGCATGAGAATGGGTATTTATAATGCCTATAATCTCTTTTTTTAACTCTACAGAGATCTTTAATAATTTCCTTCCATAACTATTATCAAGTCCTGTATCAATAATTACAATTCCCCTATCTGTCTCTATTATGCCCATATTTATAGGACCTGTAAAATAATAAACCCCATCTTTTACCTGTTTTAACATATTTATCTCCCCTTTACAATTTTTTGCAATATAATACTTGCTTTTTAGTATAACAAACTATATAATAATGTAAAGAGTATATAAAGATTAAATATAGGCAGAGGGAGAAAAAAATGAAATCTATAAAGTTTGGTACAGACGGTTGGAGAGATATAATAGCAGATAATTTCACCTTTTTTAATGTGCGAATTGTTATCCAAGGTCTTGCTGAATATCTACTAAAGCATTATGGGGAGACGGTAAGAGAAAAAGGTGTAGTAATGGGCTATGATACAAGATTTTTATCTAAAGATTTTGCCCTAGAAGGTGCCCTTGTGCTTGCAAAAAATAATATCCCTGTATATTTTACCCAAAGAGAGACTCCAACACCTGCAGTAGCATTTACTGTAAAAAAATTAGGACTTCCTGGAGGTATATCTATAACGGCAAGTCATAACTCTCCAAAATATAATGGTATAAAATTTATACCAGATTATGCAGGGCCTGCAACAGATGACATAACTGGAGAAATTGAAAAAATTATAAATGTAGTTCAAATAAGGGAAGATATAGAGAAATTAGATTTTAATGAGGCAAGAGAAAAAGGACTTCTAAATTACATAGAACCCTCAAGGGAATATATAGAGTGTCTAAAAGGGAAAATAGATATTGAAACTATGAAGAAAAAGAAGTTAAAAATAATTATAGATAATATGTATGGCCCAGGAAAAGGGTACATAGAAAACACACTTGAGGATATAGATGCAGAGATAATAGCTTTACATACAGAGCATAATCCCCTATTTGGGGGGCTTATGCCAGAGCCTATACCTGAAAATCTTCAAGAAATCCAATTTATGGTAATAAAAGAAAAAGCGGATCTTGGTCTTGTAACAGATGGGGATGCAGATAGATTTGGACTGATAAATAGAAATGGAAGATTTATTCCACCAAATGATGCCCTTGTTTTATTATTGTATCATCTATATAAACACAAAAATTTAAAAGGAAATGTTGTAAGAAGTGTGGCCACCACCCATTTAATAGATAAAATAGCAACATCATTCGGTTTTAATGTAATAGAAACACCTGTAGGATTTAAATATATTGCAGAAGTTATGAGAAAAGATGATACCATCCTTATGGGTGGAGAAGAAAGTGGAGGATTTACAATAAGGGGACATATCTTAGAAAAAGATGGAATATTTGCAGACCTGTTATTTGTAGAGCTTTATTCTTATCTTGAGGGAGACTTTCTATCCCTTCTTGAAGAGATCAAGAATAAATTTGGTTATATCTTTAATAAAAGATTCAACATATACCTTCCTGATATTGAAAAAGAAATAGCTATGAAAACACTAAAAGGAGAAAAAACTCCTAATTTTAGAGTTAGTCAGATAGAGAAGAGAGAAGAGATAAAAAATGCAATACGCTTTACATTAAGGGATGGCTCTTGGCTTTTAATAAGACCATCTGGAACAGAAGATACATTAAGGCTCTATATAGAGGCAGATAGTGATGCAAAAATAGGGTCTTTGTATGAAGACATTAATAATTTTTTAAAATCCTTAAAGGGGGAATGAATTATGAAGGTAGCAATTATTTCGAGTGAAGTAGTTCCTTTTGCAAAAGTTGGAGGACTTGCAGATGTAGCGGGATCGCTTCCAAAGGCACTAGAAAAAAATGGGATTGAGGTCAAGGTATTTCTCCCAAAATACAAAAATATAAGTGAGGAGAAATTTTCCTTAAAAAGGACAGTACCTTTTATAAGTGTTCCTATAAAAGATACTATAAAAAATGCACATATATGGGAGGGAAGAATTGGTGAAAAAATCCAAGTCTTCCTTGTAGAAAACGAAGAGTACTTCGGTCGGGATAACATATATGGATACTATGATGACCCAGAAAGATACACCTTTTTTTCAAGGGCAGTTATAGAGGCAATGAAGAGAATGGAATTTGTACCAGATGTAATTCATGCAAATGACTGGCAAACAGGCCTTATCCCTGTATATCTAAAAACACTCTATGCAAAGGATGAATTTTTTAAAGAGACAGGCACCTTATACACCATACATAATCTTGCATATCAAGGAATAACTGATAAAGAACATATCCTGGTAGCAAATCTCCCATGGTCTGTATTTCAAATGGATGGGTTAGAATATTATGGAAATGTAAATATAATGAAAGGTGGTATAATATTTTCTGAGGCAATAAATACAGTAAGTAAAACATATGCAAAAGAAATTCAAACACCAGAATATGGTGAAGGACTAGAAGGGGTTTTACTTTCTAAAAAAGATAGATTATTTGGTATAGTAAATGGAATTGATTATGAGGTATGGAACCCAGAAACAGATAAAGATATTAAAGCAAATTATAGTGTGGAAACAATAGAAAAAAAGATAGAAAATAAAAGGGCCTTAAAGGAAGAAAATGGCTTTTCTTCTCCTGATAGCATACCACTATTTGGGCTTATATCAAGGCTAGTGGATCAAAAGGGTCTTGACATACTACTCGAAGGGATTAATGAGATAATGGCACTTGATTTAGAATTTATAATTTTGGGAACTGGAGATGAAAAATATCATATTGCCCTTAAGGAGATGGTAAATAAATATCCAGATAAATTACGGGCACATATTATGTTTGACCCACATCTTGCAAGAAGGATATATGCCGGGGTAGACTTCTTCCTCATGCCTTCAAAATTCGAACCATGCGGCCTTGGACAGCTTATATCTTTAAGATATGGAACTGTGCCCGTTGTAAGAAAGACCGGTGGGCTTGCAGATACAGTTATTCCATTTGACCTAGAAAAAGGAGAGGGAAATGGCATAGTATTTGAGAAATACTCCAAAGATACTTTAGTAGATGCTATAAGAAGGGCTGTAGAGTTATACAAGAACCCCGAAAAGATGAGAATTTGTCAGAAAAATGGAATGAGGGCTGATTATTCCTGGAATAGATCAGCTAATGAATATATTGAGCTTTACAAAAAAGTAAAAAACTTTAAGGTAAGTTAATGAGGATAGGTGTAACAGGGGGTATAGCAACAGGAAAAAATCTTGTAACTAAGTATTTTAAAGAATTGGGTTGTTATACTATTGATGCCGATGAGGTTTATCATAAACTGATCTATCCGGGAAAACCCCTATGGAGAAGACTTGTAGAGGAGTTTGGTTCAACCATAGTTCATCCACAAGGGATGATAGATAGAAAACGTTTAGGAGATATAGTATTCAATGATGAATCAGCACTTAAGAAATTAAATACTATAACACATAAAGAAATATTAAAAGAGATAGAAAAAGAGGCAAAAGAGAAAGAAAGAGAATATAAAGTAATTGTAATAAATGCCCCTCTTCTCATAGAAGCAGGGGCACAAAACCTTGTAGATAAAATAATTGTAGTACAGACAGATGAAAAGACACAGATAAAAAGACTTATGAAAAGAGATAACATATCTTACGAAGAAGCAAAAAAAAGGATAAAAAGTCAAATACCCATTTCTGAAAAGGTAAAATATGGAGACTATATAATAGACAATAATGGAACTCCCAAAGAGACAAAAAAACAGGTAGAAAAGATTTATAAGGAGTTGATAGAGAGTTTTGTTTAAATTAAAACCTATATTTTCGCCTCAAGGAGACCAAGCAAAGGCTATAGAGGAGCTCTTAGATGGTCTTAGAAGAGGTTACAAATACCAGACCTTGTTAGGTGTAACAGGGTCTGGTAAAACTTTTACTATGGCCAATATTATTGCAAAATATCAAAAACCTACCCTGATCATTTCCCATAATAAAACATTAGCTGCTCAATTGGCTGCTGAATTTAAAAGGTTTTTCCCTGAAAATAGGGTAGAATATTTCGTAAGCTACTACGATTATTATCAACCTGAGGCATACATTCCACAGACAGATACATATATAGAAAAAGATGCAGATATCAATGAAGAAATAGATAAATTAAGACATTCTGCTACACGTTCTTTGTTTGAGAGAAAAGATGTTATAGTAGTTGCAAGTGTATCTTGCATATATGGCCTTGGAAATCCTGAGGAATATAGAAAAAGAATAATTACTATACTAGAAGGGGAGGCCATCGAAAGAAAAGAATTAATAAGACACCTTGTTGGCCTATTTTATGAAAGAAATGACATCAATCAAAAAAGGGGAACATTTAGGGTAAGGGGTGATACCCTCGAGATCTTTCCTGTATATTCAGATTCTATATACCGTATAGAATTTTTTGGAAATGAGATAGAAAGGATTACAGAGATAGACCCCATAACTCGTAAAAAGATACGACCTGTAAAAGAGGTATCTATATTTGCAGCAAAACATTTCATCACCTCTCCACCTGCATTGGAACGTGCTATAAAAAATATAAAAAGAGAGCTAAAGGAGAGATTAAAAGAGTTAAGAAAAGAAGGAAAGCTACTTGAGGCAGAAAGATTAGAAAAAAGAACAAACTATGACCTTGAAATGTTACAAGAGGTAGGGTATTGTACAGGGATAGAAAATTATTCAAGACATCTAAGTGGCCGTGCCCCTGGAGAACCTCCTGCTACATTACTTGACTATTTTCCCGATGATTTTCTTATGTTCATTGATGAGTCTCATGTTACTATTCCTCAATTAAAGGGGATGTATAGGGGAGATTTCTCTCGAAAGAAAAATTTAATAGATCATGGTTTTAGACTACCTTCCGCCTTTGATAATAGACCCCTTTACTTTGAAGAATTCTTAGGACATATAAACCAGGTAATATTTGTATCTGCAACACCAGGTGATTTTGAATTAAAGGTAAGCCAAAAAATAGTAGAACAGATAATAAGACCCACAGGCCTTGTTGACCCCAAAATAGAGGTAAGACCAAGTGAGGGGCAAATAGATGATTTGATTAGTGAAATTAAAAAAAGAGTAAAAAAACATGAGAGGGTACTTGTAACCACACTTACAAAAAGGATGGCTGAAGATCTAAGCTCTTACCTTTTGGAATTAGGAATAAAGGTAAACTATCTACATTCAGAAATTTCTACTATAGATAGGGTAAAAATATTAAGGGGGCTAAGAGAGGGGACCTATGATGTAATAGTAGGAGTAAACTTACTAAGAGAGGGTCTTGACCTCCCAGAGGTAACTCTTGTAGCCATACTAGATGCAGATAAAGAAGGATTCCTACGGGGGGAACGTGCACTTATCCAAACAATGGGACGTTCTGCAAGAAATGTAAATGGTATGGTAATTCTATATGCAGATAGATTAACTGATTCTATGAGAAAGGCAATAAGTGAGACAGAAAGAAGACGAAAAATTCAACTTGAATACAATAAGAAGCACGGTATAACCCCTGAAACTATAAGGAAAGAGATAACTGATATTACAGAACTTATAGAGTCAGAGACAACAAAAACAGAAAAAGGATTTAAAGCAATTAATGTAAAAAGAGATAAAAAAACAGATATCGAGAATCTCATAGATGAACTCTATAAAGAAATGATGGATGCTGCAAGAGACTTAAATTTTGAAAAGGCAGCATTTCTCCGTGATGAAATAAAAAGATTAAAAAAAGAAGGGATAAAAATTGGAAAAGTTTAAGGACTTTATTTATATAAAAGGTGCAAGAGAACATAATCTAAAAAATATAGATGTAATAATACCACGAAATAAACTTATAGTAATTACTGGACTTTCAGGGTCTGGAAAATCTACACTTGCCTTTGATACAATCTATGCAGAAGGTCAAAGGAGGTATGTAGAATCTCTCTCTTCATATGCACGACAATTTTTAGATAGGATGGAAAAGCCTGATGTAGAATATATAGAAGGCCTCTCCCCTGCTATATCTATAGATCAAAAAGGGGTAAGTAAAAACCCAAGGTCCACTGTCGGCACAATTACTGAAATATATGATTATCTAAGACTTTTATTCTCACGTATTGGGGAGCCTCATTGCCCTAAATGTGGAAGAAAAATTTCAAAATCCAGTCTCGATGAGATCGTAGATAAGGTAATGGACTTGGGAGAAGGAACAAAAATAATAATACTTGCACCAGTAGTAAGAGGAAAAAAGGGACAATATAAAAAACTTTTTGAAGAACTAAAAAGAAAGGGGTTTGTAAGAGTAAATATAGATGGAGAAACTTATGACCTTGATGAAGAAATAGAGATAGAAAGGTATAAAATTCATGAAATAGATGTAATTGTAGATAGGCTCATTATAGATAAAAAAGAAAGGTCTATTATAGCTGACTCAATAGAGACAGCCCTATCCCTTGCAGATAGGGTAGTAAAAATTCAGATAAAAGATGGGGAAACCCTTATATTTAGTGAAAAATTTACATGTCCATATTGTAACATATCACTGCCAGATATAACACCAAGACTCTTTTCCTTTAATAGTCCATATGGTGCTTGCCCAGAATGCGGAGGCTTAGGATTTAAAATGGAGGTAGACCCAAAGCTTTTGGTGCCAGATGAAGATAAAACAATAAGAGAGGGTGCCATTTTACCAATAGGAAAATTAGAGGGTAAATACTACACCTATCTTTTAGAGAGTCTTGCAAGGGTATATAAATTTAGCTTAGATATACCTTTTAAGGATCTAGATGAAAAAGTAAAAAATATAATATTTTACGGATCAAACGAAAGGGTAAGGTTCTCTTATAGAAGTACAAGGGAAAATTGGTCATACTACTCTACCTTTGAAGGCATTATTAATAATCTTATGAGAAGATACAAAGAAACAAAATCTGAAAGCTCACGGGAAGAAATAGAAAAATATATGATTAACAAAACATGCCACCTCTGTGGAGGCAAAAGACTAAAAAAAGAAGCACTCTCAGTTCTTATCCGAGGTAAATCCATAGCAGATATCGCTTCAATGTCGATAAAAGAGGCTTTAATATTTTTTGACAAATTAAAGCTTACTTCATATGAAGAAAAGATAGCCTCAGTTATCATTAAAGAGATAAAATCTCGCTTAGAATTTTTACAAAATGTAGGTCTTGAATATTTAACTCTTGATAGAAACTCCTCTACTTTATCAGGGGGTGAGGCCCAGAGAATAAGGTTAGCTACCCAAATTGGCTCAAAACTTACAGGGGTAATCTATATTTTAGATGAGCCAAGCATAGGACTTCATCCAAGAGATGATGAAAGACTGCTTGACACCTTAAAGAGTTTAAGAGATTTAGGAAATACAGTAATAGTAGTAGAACATGATGAGGCCACCATAAGGGCAGCAGATTACATAATAGACCTTGGTCCTGGTGCAGGAGTAGATGGGGGAGAGATAGTGGCAGCAGGTCCTCCAAAAGATATAGAGAAAAATCCAAAATCCCTTACTGGACAATATCTTACGGGGAAAAAAGAGATAAAAATTCCAAAAAATAGAAGAAAGGGAAACGGGAAATATCTTGAATTTTTAGGGGTTTCTCAATTTAATTTGAAAAATATAGATGTAAAGATTCCCCTTGGGACACTTACTTGTATCACTGGTGTTTCAGGTTCTGGGAAAAGTACACTCCTCGAAGAAGTCATTTACAAGGCACTTATGAGAAAACTCCATAAAAGCCCTGTAATACCTGGTAAGTTTCGCGAAATAAAAGGGCTTTCTTATATAGATAAAGTTATTATAATAGACCAATCACCCATAGGAAGAACACCTCGCTCAAACCCTGCAACCTATACAGGAGTATTTGATCATATACGAAGGCTCTTTTCTGAACTTCCAGATTCTAAAATGAAGGGATTTAAACCTGGGAGATTTAGCTTTAATATTAGAGGGGGAAGGTGTGAAGCCTGCCAAGGAGCGGGTCAGATAAAGATAGAGATGTTCTTTTTACCAGATGTATATGTAGAGTGTGAGGTATGTAAGGGAAAAAGATACAATAGAGAGACTCTTGAAATAAAATATAAAGGAAAAAACATCTCAGATGTACTTGAAATGACGGTAGATGAGGCATATAGATTCTTTAAAAACATCCCTGCTATAGAGAGAAAACTAAAACTCCTAAAAGATGTAGGTCTTGGATATATAAAACTTGGTCAATCTGCGGTAACCCTTTCAGGAGGAGAAGCAGAACGGATAAAACTATCTCGAGAACTTTCCAAAAAAAGTACAGGAAAGACCCTATACCTATTAGATGAACCTACTACAGGTTTGCACTTCCATGATATAAACCAGCTTTTAGGTGTACTGCAAAGGCTAGTGGATAAGGGAAATACTGTGCTTGTTATAGAACACAATTTAGATGTAATTAAGACAGCAGATTACATAATAGATCTTGGCCCAGAAGGGGGTGACGAAGGAGGATACATTGTAGCAGAAGGGACACCTGAAGAGGTAGCAGAGGCAGAAAATTCATATACTGGTGAATTCTTAAGAGAAATGCTTGGAAGGAAAAGGCTTGCCCGTGGTGCTTAAAGAAAAAGCAAAATTCCTCCCTAAAAAACCAGGGGTTTATATATTTAAAGACAAAAATGGCATTCCTATATACATAGGAAAGGCTATCTCCTTAAAAGATAGAGTATCCTCTTACTTTGCCTCCTATCTTCCACCAAAAACAGAAAGAATGATAAATGAGGCAAAAGAACTTGAATATATTATAACAAAATCTGAAAAAGAGGCCCTAATACTTGAAGCAAATCTCATAAAAAGATATAAACCCTTTTACAATATTCGGCTAAAGGACGATAAAAGTTACCCATATATAGAAATAACCACAAAGGAAAGGTTTCCCAGGATTACATTTAAAAGAGGAAAAAAAATCAAAGGAAATAGGTATTTTGGACCTTATACAAATGCCCAAGCTGCACGTTATACAATAAAATTTATAAGGAAAAATTTTAAATTAAGAGGATGTAAAGGCAATATAGAAAAATATAAAAATGCATGTCTTGATTGGCATATAGGACTATGTTCTGCCCCATGTATTGGAAAGATCACAGAGGAAGAATATAAAAAAAGTGTAGAAGAAGCCATAATGTTTTTAGAAAATAAAAAGGGTAAATTGATAGAAAAACTTAGAAATAAAATGTTAGAATATGCAGAAAATTTAGCATTTGAAAAGGCAAAGATTATAAGAGATCAAATTGTAGAACTTGAAAAAATATTGGAAAAACAAAACATCTCCCTTACGAAAAATGTAAATGAAGATATTATAGTTTTAGAACGAGAAGAAAAAAAGGGTTGTATGTTTTTGTTTAAAATAAGGGAAGGAGATATACAGGAGAGGGACTATATACTTCTTGAAGGTGTAGAAGAAGAAAAGGAAGAAGAGATATTTGAATCATTTATTATACAGTATTACATAGGAAGGAAAGATATTCCCAAAAAAATAGTAGTAGATAAAGAATCTATAAAAAATAGGATTGAACTTTTAAATTTAAAGAAAAATGCAAATATAAAAGAAGGTGTAAAGGTTGCAAAAGGAAAGGAAAAGGAACTTTCACTCCTGGCACATCTAAATGCAAAGGAGGTACTTAAAAACAGTATCACAACTGATACTACAAAAATTACAAGAAATGAAGAGGCAATGCTTGAACTCAAAAATGTATTAAAATTACCTACCCTACCCCGAAAAATAGAAGGGTTTGATATCTCTACCCTATTTGGAACAAATTCCGTGGCAAGTATGGTGAGTTTTAAAAATGGGGAGCCTGACAAATCTTCTTATAGAAGATTTAAAATAAGATATACAGAAGGTATAGATGATTTTTCTATGATGTATGAGGTAGTTTTAAGAAGGTATGAAAGATTAAAAAAGGAAAATAAATCACTTCCAGACCTTATCTTAATAGATGGGGGACCGGGACAACTTCATGTAGCAAAAAGGGCCTTATCAGATTTAAAGATAGATATTCCGATTATTTCACTTGCAAAAAAGAATGAAGAAATATATACCATAAAAGAAAGTACACCTATAATTCTCCCTAGATATTCTCCTGCACTAAGGCTACTTCAGAGAGTAAGAGATGAGGCCCATAGATTTGCTATCACATATCACAAAAAGATCAGGGGAAAAAACTTTATTCAATCAATCCTTGACGAAATACCTGGTATAGGGCCAAAAAAGAAAAGGGCACTTCTTAGACACTTTAAAGATATAGAAGATTTAAGGAATGCATCTGTAAAAGAGCTTATGGAAGTGGAAGGAATAGGTAAAAAATTTGCAGAAAAAATAAAAATTTTTCTACAAAATAAGTTATAATTAGTATAATAACATTTTATAAATCAGAAAAGGAGGGATTTATTGTGATAAAAAGAGTAGCTGTCCTTACAGGAGGCGGAGATGCCCCTGGATTAAATGCTGTAATACGAGGAATAGCAAAATCAGCAATGTACAAGTACAATGTAGAGGTATATGGTGTTCTCGATGGATTTAAGGGTCTTATGGAAGATAGGGTAAAAAAACTTGAACCCAAAGATATTTCTGGATTAATTGCAAAGGGTGGAACAATACTTGGCACTACAAATAGAGATAACCCATTTCGTATACCATTTACCATTGGCGGAGAGGTAGAATACAAAGACCTTTCTTCTTGGGCAATCAATAATTTTCACAAGAATAAATTTGATGCCCTTATAGTAATAGGAGGAGATGGAAGTCTATCCATTGGTTATGAGTTTTATAAATTAGGTATTCCTATAATTGGTGTACCTAAAACGATAGATAACGATCTTATGGAGACAGATGTAACATTTGGATTCAACACAGCAGTTGAGACAGCCACTTTTGCTATAGATAAACTCCATACAACAGCAGAATCTCATCACAGGGTTATGATCATAGAAGTTATGGGAAGGTATGCCGGTTGGATTGCATTAGAATCAGGTATAGCAGGGGGTGCAGATGTTATACTTATCCCGGAAATCCCATATACAATAGAAAATGTAATAAAAAAGATAAGGGAGAGAGAAGAGGAGGGTAAGAGATTCAGTATAATAGTAATAGCAGAAGGGGCTAAAGAAAAAGAAGGGGAACTTGTAGTTAAGAAAATTGTAAAAACAGGTTCAGACCCTATAAGATTGGGTGGTGTAGGAAATGTCTTAGGTGAAAAGATTGAAAGCATGTCAAACATTGAGACAAGGGTAACAGTACTGGGTCATCTTCAAAGAGGCGGATCCCCCTCTCCTTATGATAGGGTACTTGCTACACGATTCGGTGTGGAGGCTATGAAATTAGCATGGGAAGGTCAATTTGGATATATGGTAGCACTAAAAGGAAGAAATATAGAGAAAGTGCGACTGGAGGATGCAATAAAAAAGCTTAAGAAGGTGCCTGATAAGTGTGAGCTTGTGGATGCTGCAAAGGCCCTTGGAATAAGCTTCGGGGATGAATAACCTTTCCTTTTATAGTAATGGCCCTACCACCTGCTACATATATCTTACCTGTGGTAGGGTCAATACGGGTAAATAGTCTAATATACTGTAGAAAAATCTTCTCATCATTTAAAAATGCCTCTATATTTCTTGCAATAAGATGTTGCTGTTCATGGAAACTCACATGAATTAGGCTTTCTGTTGGGGTAAGCTTAGTTATGAGTCCATCATTTGTCTCTCCATTGGAACACATATAGGTCATAGCTTTTTCCTTTTCAATTGAGATATCTTTATCTTTCTGAGATTTCTTTTCCCCCATCTTATCAATGTCTTTATTCTTATCTTTCGGATCAAGTTTTTCCGTCTTCTTTTCTTCCTTTTCCTTACCCACTTTAGAAGGTACAGGTTCTCCTTCAAATACTACCTGAATTTTACCATCTTTGGTAACTACATAATTTATAACTTTTACATCAACTACTTCCTCTTTTCCCTTTTGAGGGTCAAATCTCTCTACAGGTATTAATTTTTGAGAAATTATCTTCTCTTTTTTGGGATCAAAACGAGCACTTTCCCTTTTAATTTTATCCCAAAAAATATATTTAAGGTTATTAGTTATATAAGAAGAATCTTCAAAACCCCCACGGATAAGCATTTTCACCTCAAGATAAGGATAACTATTATTATTGCCACTATCACCAAAGCCCCTATGGTAAAGTATATATAAATCATAGGGGATAATTCTTTCTTTTCTTCTTCTACCTGTTTTTGTTCTTCAACCAATTTTATCCTTATATCTGGTTTTACTATAGTTTTACCTATAATCCCATCTCGTAAGATTACCTCTAATTCAAAACTCCCTGTCTCTGTTTTTTCCATTTTTCGTAATGTACAAGGGGCAATATCTTTAATATCGTCCACTGTTCTATTTAGTTCTTTTCCCACCGCTTCAGATATGGCCTTATCCTCTATTATTTTTACATAAATTTTATCTCCCAATGTTAATTTTTCAACTGGCTTACCTTTTACAGGATCCACTACAGGAAGCACATTTACATATATATCTATATTCTTTTTCTCTTTCTCTTTACTTTCTTCTTCCTCTTCTACTTCCTCTGTTCTTTTCAAATTTAGGGATGAAATTAGTGTAATATTATACGAAAAATCTATCTCTTCTGCAAAATACTCAGAAAGTATTTTATCAAGTTTCTCTCTAATCTCTCGTAAATCTCCTTTTTGGTATTCCTTATATATGAAGTTAACAAGAGAAGGATTAAGGGCCTTTTCTAAAAAACCCTTTAATCTATCTGTTTCTAAACTATCAAAGGTAGGTTCTTTCTTTAATTCCCTTATAACCTCTTTAAATGCCTCCCAATCTACTGTTATATCTATACCTTCTTGTTTTTTAAAGACTACTGCACCTTCTATCTCTTTTATATCTCCCTTTTTTCCATTTGCCAAAATAAAAAAATAACCTTCCAGATTAGAAATCCTATTTGCCTCAATTTTTAGGGCAAGTACCATGTACTCTTTTGCAATCATATTATAATATTTTATAGCCTTTTCTATATCTCCTTCGGAGGCTTCCAAAAGCATCTCTGCCTCTTCTTTTGAACACTCCAATGATTCCATGAGAATCGCTATTTTAGGATCCAATGGATTTCCCTCCTCCTACTATTTTTTTAAGGTCTTTAAGTGTTTTAAGTTCTGTTTTAGAAGCTTCCAAATTCTCTCGTTGAATATTTTCATAGATCTCTTTTCTGTAGACTGAGACCTCTTTAGGTGCCCTTATACCCAATCTTACCTGTTCACCCCTGACCTCAAGTACTACTACTTCTATATCATTTCCTATCATAAGACTTTCCTTGGGCTTTCGAGAAAGAATAAGCATATATATTATCCCCTATTGTATTTTTTATTAATTATACTACGATCCTGAATAATTTTCAATAGAAATTATCTTTTATATAGCCTCTGCCAAATCTTTTTTATTCATAAAGATGAAATATTTAAGGGGATACTCTTCATTTAATAGCACAACCTGTTTTCCTATATTTTTATGGGGATTTATAAGAAGGGGTCCTTGAAGATTTATAGAAGTAAATTGAGGGTCTGCCGGAACTGTAACTATTGTAAATATACTTATATCCTCTAATTTTTCCGCTTTGAGTTCTTTTATTTCCTCTTCTGGTAGTTCTATCTTGTAATCGGGTTTAAAAAATAGGGGATTGGTAACAATAAATGCAATATCTTCTTCTATCCCTTGTAACCATAAGAATACATCATTATCTTCTTCTAATATAAATGTATATCTTTTCACATTGGGAAAACCCAAAATTCCTTGAGGAAAATCTATAATATTGTTTTCATTTATTTCAATCTCACCAAATCTCTCTGTTTTCAATAACATAATTCTCTACTCCTTATCTTAAGAAATCTAATAGTGTTGGTTGTAAAACCTTGGCAGCAGCTGAAAGGGCAGCCTGATAAACAGATTGTTGTGTTTTAAGGTCACTTACTGCCTTTGGTAAGTCAAGGTCTTCCCTTTTAGAGAGCAATTTTTGATTATTTATATTAAGGTCAGTCATTCTATCCTTTGCCCTCTCCAATCTATTTACACGGGCACCTATTATAGCCCTATATTTTAGGATATGGTCTATCCATTCATCTACCTTTTCTATTTTTTCCTCAATTTGTTCTGTATTTAGGTGTGTAGTCCCTTGCATAGCATTTCCTAATTCTTTTAGCTCTTGAAAGAGGGTCTTATCTCCTCTCATAAAAACCTCTCTCCCTGTGAAGTTATATACTACTTTTACATTTTTATCTATTTCAATTTCCATTTTTCCATTATCACCTTTGTAGGTATATGTACTTGGGTCGAAAGGGGTTTCATAAGGCTCTCTTGCATCTTTTACTGTTTTAAAACCACCAAATATAAATCTTCCTGCATAACTTGAATTAGACACAGTTAGAGCCTCATCTGCCAATGCCTTAATCTCTTCTCCTATTGCATACCTACTCTGCTGACTATTACTCTCTGTAGCACCTCTTACCGCAAGTTCTTTTACCCTGATAAGTACTCTATCTATATTATCAAGTGCGGAATCAGTAAAATTCATCCATGAAATAGCTGTTTCCATATTTTTCATATATTGATCAGTATTACTTATTGTGGTTCTATATTGAAGTGATCTTGTAACATCTACAGGGTTATCAGATGGCCTATTTAATTCTTTTCCAGTTGATAGCTTTTCATATAAGCTATCAAGCTTCCTTATATTCACATTAAGGTCATACAGCACCTTATCAGCCATCATTTTATTTGTTATTCTAAACATATTACCACCCCTTTATCTTCCAACTCTTCCTGTGCCCTCTATAAGTTTTGTAAGCATCTCATCAATAGTTGTCATAAACCTTGCCGCTGCATTATAGGCATGTTGATATTTCAACATATTAGAAGTCTCTTCATCCAGTGATACACCAGAGTACGATTCTTTATAATTTTCAAGCTTCTTTACCAACATATCTTGATTCTCTGTCATTCTTTTACTTCTCTGGGCCTCTGTTCCTAGGTCTGCAACCATTCCTTGATAATATTGAGAAAAGGTAATATTTCTCTTTGTTCCTATATCAAATAAGGTATTCTGAAGTTGTGCAATTTTTAAGGCAATTCTACCATCTCCTGCCTGTCCACTTTTGGATGCAGCAATAAGGTTGGGATCAAATACAATATCATCATTTACATGAATATTCGCCGCAGAATCTCCTTTAAAAAAGTCTCTCTCAGGTGGAGGTGAAAGGATGGAATCTGCCATACCATAGCCTTCTCTATGGACTTTGTTTACCTCATTAATAAGTGTTTTAGAAAAATCATCTAACATATTTTGATAATGGGGAACTATCTTGTCTCTTGCTTCAAATAGCCCCTTAAGCTCTCCTGTGGTCAAAAGTGGCTTATCATGAGTGTTTTCCCAATAGACTTCCACCATCTGTGCCTCATAATTAGAATGCCTTGCCTCAAGTTTATGTAAAAACATCCCGCTTACAAGCGTTCTACCCCCTACCCTTACATAAACCATGCCATTATCCATCTCATTGTAATCTATGTTTACGATTTTGGACAACTTATCTAATAGCAAATCCCTCTTATCTCTATAATCGTTTGCCTTGTCTCCTGAGAGCTCTACCTTTGCAATTTGGTCATTTAAATCTTTAATTTGGGTAGCAAGGGAATTTACCTCCTGAACTTTTACCTTTATTTCCTCATTTATATCTAATCGTATATCTCGTAGGTTTTGGTCTATCTGATTTATAGCTGTAGTCAGAGTAATTGCCTGTTCTTTTAATTGAGACCTTATAGCAAAATTCTCTGGGTTTACAGAAAGTTCTTGCCATGAATTCCAAAAATCATTTAAGACTTTATTAAAACCTGTATCCTGGGGTTCGGCAAATATGACCTCAAGCTCGCCATAAAGCTTATGTTTTGCCTCCCATGAGCCAAGGTCAGCTTTTTCTTTCCTTATCTCTAAATCCAAAAAATCATCCCTAAATCTTCTAATTGTACTTATCTTTACACCAGTACCTACCTGTCCTGGCGTAGTCCTTGATTGAAATGTAGGATTCGCATATGGTCGAGTAGTGACCATTACTGCCTGTTGACGAGAGTATCCTTCTGTATTTGCATTTGCGATATTGTGCCCTGTTACCTCTTGGGCAAGTTGCTGTGCCAAAAGTGCACGCTTGGCAACCTCTAAAGCACCAAGGATATTTGCCATATCCTACACCTTCTCATCAAGTCTATTCGTAAGTTTTTTGTTAAAATTTAAACTTCCCCTCTCACCATATACGGAGAAACCACTCTCTTTTGATAAAAGGTCTATATAAAATCTAAGAAACTTCAAAGTCTTATTTATAATTAATTCATTGGTATCTCTTAATTGACGGAGTTCATCTATCTTAAGGAGCAATTTATCTCTTAGGTTTCTAAATTGTTCCTTTTCATCTTCATCAGAAAGTCTTTCTATAAAAAGACCCAATTTAGTTATAGGGTATCCTTCTTTTAAAAGTTCTCCTCTTCTTTCTTCCAAAAACTTTATCCTATGTATCTTCTCTTCTCCTTGAAATATTAAGGTATTAAGAAGTTTTATATCATCATTCAAAAGGGCATCCTGCTCCTTTTTAAAAATCTCTACAAGTTCACAATACAACCTATATTCTGTATCCAATATTTTAAATAGTTCTTTTTTTACGTACTCAAAATTCATTTTATTCTCCAGCGAAGAACTTTACAATACTATCTGCTATATCCTCACTCTTTACATTATAATTACCAGACTCTATAAGTTTTTTATATTCTGCAACCTTATCTTCTCTTACATCAGGCAAGTTCTTAAGTGTTTCTAACATTTTTTGAAACTCTTTTGCCTCAGATGAAAATACCACTTTATCCTTTATTTTATCCCCTTTTACCTCTTCCTGCTTAGTAACTTTAACTTTAGAAGAGGTCTTTTGTACATTATTTAAGTAGGATTTTAATATATTGCCTACTCTTCCATCCCCTATAACCATCTCTTTCACCTCCTTTTATTCATTAAATATATCGGTAGAAAGAGATGGAAACTTTAAATCATACATTAAAATGTTTTTTGTGCATATTTTGTATATGCTTTTAAGACCTTTCTTACATAATTTCTTGTCTCTTTAAAAGGAGGGACCCCATTATGTTTATCCACATTCCCAGGCCCTGCATTGTATGCTGCAAGGGCAAGAGAAATATCATTGTCATACTTCTTAAGAAGTCTTTTTAAATATTTTATTCCACCTTCTAAATTGTCTTTTGGGTCATAGAGGTCTTTTATGCCTAGATCTTTGGCAGTGTCTGGCATAATCTGCATAAGTCCCTTTGCCCCTACCGAAGAGGTCGCCTTAGGATTAAAATTCGATTCCACCTTTACAACTGCCTTTACAAGTGCAGGATCTATTCCATGTTTTTTAGATAGACGAACAATAAGGTCTTCTATAGATTTTGCATCTTTTAGTTCTTTTTTATAAGATATTATCTGTCCATTAGGAAAGCTCTTATTAATATTGGCATTTACCTTTTCCTTAATTTCATTTAGAACCTGAGAAAATTCTTCCTTTACATGCTCATCCCTAATTTCTACTATACTTTCTATTTCTCTTGCCGTTTCTTTAGCAGGGTTTGGACTATGGGGAGAGCTCAATACTTTCTCTTTAACGCTACTTTCCCTAACCTTTTGAAGGAGATTCCAAAGCTCTGGACGTGCCCTAAGCCAGGCCTCCTTCCTGTCTATATTCACCTATCTTAACCCCCTTTCCAATTGCTTATATAATAGTTTAGAAAGACCTATTCCTCCACTCTCTGCCATCTCTTTTGAAACCTTTTGATAAAGCATATCTTCCCAAAGCTTATATTCTTGTGTCTTTTGGATAATACCATTACCAAAAGAGGTTTTTCGCATTTCTTTAAACATTTCATTTATAAAGATAGATTCAAAATCTTCACAAGCCTTTTTTAGTTCTTCTTTCTTCTCCTTTAAACTCTTCTTATGTTCTCCTAAAAAAATTGGTTTATGCTCTATCTTGTTTAGTATCATTTTACATTACCTCCAAATCTGCATGTAATGCCCCTGCCTCTTTTATCGCCTGAAGGATAGATATAATATCTTGAGGTGTAGCCCCTATAGCATTTAATGCATCAACAAGGTCTTTTACGGTAGCCTCCCCCGGAAGGACTACAAAATGAGCCTTTTTCTCTTTTACATTAAGGGTAGGCTGTGTTACAGTTTGTGTTGTTCCACCAGAAAGGGGTGGAGGCTGAGATACCACTTGATTTTCTTGAATAGTCACACTAATATTCCCATGGGCAATAGCTACTTTTGAAATCTTTACATCTTCTCCCATTACAATAGTTCCTGTCCTTTCATTTACCACTATTTTAGCCTTAACCTGTGGTCTTACCTTTAGATTCTCTAATATAGAGATAAACTCTACAGGAGACCTCTTATACTTTAATGGAATATTAACATCTACCTCCCCTGGACTTACAGCATCTGCCAAAAGGGAATTAAACTTTTCATTTATGACCCTTGCTATCTTTGCAGAAGTAGTAAAATCAGGGTTTTTAAGTAATAGCTTTATCTTTCCCCCTATAATAAAATCTGTTTTTACATTGTTTTCTACTATCCCTCCATTTACAACACGTCCCACTGTAGGAAAATTCTTCTGGGCACCTGCACCACCCCCTCCTGTCTGGAAGGCAAATCCTCCTACGGAGACAGGTCCTTGGGCTACCACATAAACATTTCCATCTGCCCCTTTAAGTGGAGTCTGAAGTAGTATTCCCCCTTGAAGACTCTTTGCATCCCCTATAGATGAGACTGTTACATCAATCCTATCTCCAGGACGAACAAAAGGAGGAAGTTCAGCTGTTACCATAACAGTGGCAATGTTTTTTGTCTTTATAGAGACATTAGGGTTTATATTAAACTTTGCAATAAGGTTTTTAAGCATCTGGGGTGTAATCTTCATCTTATCTCCTGTTCCATTTAATCCAACTACAAGACCTAATCCATATAACTGGTTTCCTCTTATGCCTTCAATTTGAACAAGATCTCTAAGATTTACCTCCAAAGAAAAAGCCGAAACTGAGAAAAGGAATAATATACAAATAGCTATAATTACAATTTTTCTTTTCATATTTATCACCTCAGAAAAGCCAATTAAGTATTTGACTCAATATACCCTCTTTTTGTGCATTTGTGAGACTACCTGTCCCCCTATAACTAATTTGGGCATCAGAGATATAAGTAGAAAGAACTGTGTTATCTGAACTTATATCTTGGGGTCTTATTACCCCTGTGATAATAATTTCTAGACTATCATTATTTATAACTACCTTTCTTATGCCTTCTATTTTAAGATTTCCATTTGGAAGTATACCCACTATCTTTGCCGTAATCTTTGCGGTGATCACTTCATTATTTGTTACAGACCCTCCTCCTTTTAGGGTTGTGCTTGTATTTAATCCCCAAACAGGTATAAAATCAAGCACTCCCGTTCCTGCACCACCCTGTATTGAACCTTTTTTTCCAATCTTTCTGCTTACACTCTGAGAAGTTGAACTATTCTCCGTAATTAGTATAGTTACTATATCTCCTATATTTTTTGCCTTATTATCGGAAAAAAGTGAGTCTTTTTTATCTTTTGGCCACAAAGAGCCTGCATATCCAAAACTACTCATAATAAAAATTACAACTATTATAAGTGGAAAAACCCTTTTTAATTTATCTAACATATATCTCACCTCTTTATTTCACAATAACTAATCCAAAATCTTTTACTATCCCTGTAAACTTTTTACCACTTTTTAAGTTTTTAAGTTGAATCATATCCCCATAACTTCCATTTTCTAGGGCTTGCGCCTTAAGCATTATAGTAATTGCACCTCTTTTCAAAACTACATCTACTATCTCCCCTCTTCTTATCTGATAAGGTCTCGCTACATATGTAAAATCTATTATATTACCTGTATATATATTTTTAAGTGCCACATATCCATCTACTTCATCTGGACTAATATAGGGAAAGGATGGTCTTTCTATTTTTCTCTCTTCGATCTTATAATCCTCTTTTGTTATCCTCTGCCCCCTTTTTATAGAGGTTACTGCTACCGGAACATCTGCATATAATGTTAATCTACAATTTACATAAAACTTTTTCCACTTTTTCCCATCTATATTAATAGTAACAGGGAAGGAGATATATCTTCCCTTTACCTTGTCAAGAGAAGGAATATCTAAGAATATCTCTACATTCCCTGTTGGTGCGTATTTTGAAAAAGTAGGGATATCAAAAAACACCTCATACCTTTTGGCCCACTTGGGGATTACATCTTTTATCTTTTCAAATGCAAGATCTTCAACAAACTTCTTTGAAATTTCTTGAAAGGCCCTTTCTACTATTACCTTTTCAGGGCCCCCAACAGTTACTGTATTTTCTCCATATCCCAGCTGTTTAAGTCTTAATATTATATACCTTTTCTCTATTTCTCTTTTGTCTCCTGGGACAGGTGATGCAACAATCCTTATCTTTGAGAGTTCTTCTCTTAACTTTCCTTCTAAAAGTGCGATATCTCCAAGATATACATTTTTACCATCCACTAAAGCTTCATGTTTTAGAACTATAGTAGTACTTGCCAAGGCTAAAGAACTAATCCATATTATAGGTAATAATAGTATAAAGAAAAAGGTTACTTTTTTCATCTTATCTTATAAGTGTATTTGCAATCCTTAACATCTCATCAGATGTCTTTATAGATTGAGAACTTGCCTCATAAGCCCTTTGAGCTGTAATCATATTTACCATCTCTTCTACTATCTGAACATTTGACATCTCTAAAAAACCCTGATTTATTGTGCCAAAACCTTCAAGGCCTGCAGTACCGGTAATAGCCTCTCCCGATGCAGCTGTCGCCCTAAACAAATTCTTTCCCATACTACTTAGCCCAGCCGGATTTACGAAACGGGCAAGTTCTATCTGGCCCACCTCTGTTGGGGCCTCTGCCCCAGGGGTAAGCACAGAAACCACTCCACTTTCATTTATAGAAATGGCTGTTGCATTTTCAGGTATAGTAATTTCAGGCTGGAGAATAAAACCATTTGAATTTACAATTCTACCTTCACTATCTATCTTAAATGCCCCATCTCTTGTATAAGCAGTAGTACCATCTGGTAAGGCGATCTGGAAAAACCCATCCCCTTCAATTACCATATCTAAAGGATTACCTGTTCTCATAAAATCTCCCTGGGTAAAAATCTTTGGAGTAGCAGCTACCTTAACCCCAAGGCCTACCTCAGTATTTACAGGAATCTGTGCACCTCCACTTACAGGTGTCCCTGCCCTTCTTATAGTTTGGTACATAAGGTCTTCAAAATCTACTCTATTTTTTTTAAAACCTGTTGTATTAACATTTGCTATATTATTTGATATGGTATTTATATGGAGTTGCTGACTCAACATACCAGATGCAGCACTCCAAAGAGATCTCATCATAATACATCCCTCCTAATTATAGTAGAATAATCTGGAGGAATTAGGTAGAAGTTAAAACTACTTCAATCGGAAGTAATTTGAAGGCCCCTGACAAGCAGTCCAGCCCTTATCCTACTCTACCTAATTCCGTAATAGCCCTACCTAGGGTCTCATCTTGCATTCTCAGAATTTTTTGATTTGTCTCATATATCCTTGTTGCCTCCAATAGGTTAACCATCTCCTTTACTATGTTTACATTTGGATACTCTAGTGCCCCCTGCTTTATGGTGTATTTTTCTGGGGTCTGGGGGTTATTACGCCCATTATAGGTAAAGAGATTATATCCTATTTTTTGCAAATTTTCTCTGTCGGCAAAATCTACAATTCTTAATTTATCAACAAGCTCCCCATCTACATATATGGCACCATCTTCACCTATTTCTATATTTTTTCCAGATATTGCAATAGGACCACCTTCTCCTAAAACTTTAAAACCATCAAGTGTTACAAGTTCTCCATCCTTGGAAAGGGTAAAATTACCTGCCCTTGTATAAGCTTCACCTCCTTTGTAAGACACTACAAAAAAACCATTACCATGAATTGCAAGATCCAAAGGGTTTCCTGTCTCCCTTATCCGTCCTTCACTAAAATCTACATAAGTTGCATCTAATTTTGACCCCATGTTCATCCTTCCTATAGGGGTATATTCATTTTTATTATATCTCACAATTTCATAAGGGAGAAAGGATTTAAAAGTAGGAATATCCCCTTTGAATCCAACAGTATCAATATTTACGAGGTTATTAGTTCTTGCAGCATGATAAATCTCCTGTGAAATCATGCCAGATGCTGCCGTGTACAAACCCCTTATCATTTTTCTCTCCTTTTTTATTTATTCTTTCTTGTATTATATCGGTAGAAATGCTAAAATTATAAAGTTATGGATATAAATATTTCCTCAAAATTATTGGAAAATATTATAGGGAAAATCGACAGATTTGGACTTGCCAAACTTATAAAAACAGGTCAAGTACTTAGGGGGAGAGTACTTGCCGTAAAGGGAAATGCCCTTATAGTAGATTTTGGAAAGGGGGCTGTGGCAGCAAAAACCAATGTACCTTTAAAGAAAGGAGACCTTATAAAGGTAGTTATCAAGGATGTAAAAGGTGATACCCTCATACTAAAACTCTTAGACAAAAAAGAAGGTATTGTAGAGAAAGATATTGAAAAAGAAATTATAAAAAACTTCCCAAAAATGAATAAAGAAGAGGCAAAAATTGCAAAATCCTTTATAAAACACAATATCCCCATAAACAAGAAAAACATAGAATCCTTAAGAGATATTATAGAGAAAGAAGAAAAATTAAAGGGATTATTAGAAGAACTCTCTCAGAAAAAAGAAGAAGGGTCTCTAAAGACAACGAGGGATAAGATAAAAACTATACTAAGAGAACTCTCTGAGGGGTATCTCATAGAGAAAAGGGAAGATAATGAATTTATCTTTGTCTTTCCATACATTAATGAAAAGATGGAGCTTACATTTCAAAAAATTAGACTAAAATACAAAAAAAATAAAGGGAAAAAAGTTAGTGAAGAAGAGCATAAATATATTGAATTTTCTCTGAATATGTCCAAAATAGGCCCAATAAAAGTAGCTATGAATTTTGATAAAAAAAAGATAGATGCGGAAATAGCTACAACTAAAGAAAATATAAATAAATATATAGAAGAGAATATAGACTTATTGAAAAAAGGTCTTGAGAAAATCGGCTTAACATTAAGGGGTATAGATTTTGGTATCTTAGATATAAAACAAACCGATCCAGGGTATAAAAAAATCATAAAGGGGATTGATATAAAAATATGAAAAAAGAAAAAAGAAAAGAAGCTGTTGCCATAAAGTACGAACCCCAAGAAGATAAGGCACCTAAAGTTATAGCAAAAGGCAAAGGGATAGTAGCAGAGAAGATCATAGAGATAGCAAAAGAACACAAGGTCCAGATCTATGAAGACCCAGACCTTGTAAAAACACTTATAGTAATAGATATAGGTGAATATATTCCACCTGAACTTTATGAAGCGGTGGCAGAGGTACTTGCCTTTGTTTATAGGTTAAACAAAGAATACCCTACTTAGATTTACTCACCTTCTCATACTCTTTTTTGTATCCGTCTTCTGTAACCAATACCCCATCTACATAGAATCTCATTCTTCTTGCAAACTCTTCTCCACTTATCTCTTTATTTTGATAAAGTCTTATATCTTTTACTTTTCTCCATATGGCAAGAGTCTTTCTAGGTAGGAGCTTATGTACCACATGAATTTTTATCACGATCCAATCTGAATCTAAAAGGTACTGTTTGGCTTTTGCAAAAAAGGTTGTAGCTATATCATCCTGAAAATCTATAATCTTCTCTATAGGCTGATTGGGGTATAAATCCAACTCAAAATATGCACCAAAGCCTTCCTTATATTCCCCTTTTGCATATTGTGCATATGCACCCTTTGCAGAAGTTGCTACAGCTTGAGCAATAAGGTCTGCACGTAGAGAAAGCCCTGTTCGTCCCCATGCTAACGCATAAGCCCTATTATTCGATGGCAACATAGGATAGAGCTTCTCAAGTTCTTCCTCCACAGCCCCCAATTTATACTTTGCAGGAGCAAAATACGGATTTTGTACCAATGCCTTTCTAAATGCAACCTCTGCTCGGCGCAAAAGACCATCCCTTTCTGCAACATCCATCTCATCCTTTACAAGTTTATACTTTTCATATAAGGCATTTCCAAGCCAAAAATATGCCTCATAGCTCTTAGGATATGCAAAGGTCATATCTGTAAAGTGTTCGATAGCCTTAGAATAATCTCCACGCATGTAATATTCAAGCCCTACCCTTAAAAGCTCATCATATTCAGGAGAGTTAAGGGCATAGGCAATAGTTGAGACAAGTACAATAATTAAAAAAGCAAGTAAGATCTTTTTCATATTCTTCACCTCATTTTATTTAATTTTTATTCATTATCTGGATAAGTATTCTTATACCTTCTTATCTTATCTCCAATCTTTAATTTTTCTCCCTTTTTGAGAGAAATAACATGGGCCCATGAAATATTTTCTAATACTTTATAGACCTCTATTACACCTTTTACCTTTTCAGTAATCTCTAAAGGTTTTCCTGTAACAGGATGTGTAATGAGCTCACCTATCTCAATTACCAAAAATTGCATACCTTTTTTTACTCCATCTTTTCGTCCAAGGGTAATAGCTATTTCATCTTCTATTTTATACTGTTTTTCTGTAGGCTTTATCTGGGCTATATAACCTTCAAGGGGCAATTTTTTATCTACTTCATTTAAAAAAGACTTAATGGCATTTAGCACAGCTACTCTCAAAGAACTTTTCCTATATCCTTTATCCCCATATTTCCATGTAGGGTCATGGGAGTGTGAAGAGAGTCTTACGGTTCTGCCTACCCCTTTAAAAAGATCATCTATAAGATATTTATCATGTTTGGTATCATAAAGTGAAATTTCAAGTTCTACATATGCACTTGCCCCCTTTATCTCCCCTACAAATACATCTGCTCCTCCTCCTTTATACTCTGCCTGTGTAATAGTACATGTAATTATGTAATCTGGTTTTTTATCTGTCTTTTTAGAATATATTACTTTATCAAATCTCTTAAACCTTTTAAGTAAATTATAGAAATCCTTATATACAAGGGTAGCAAAGATATCTTCTGGCCACTCTCTTGATTTATAAATTGTAAGTGTCGTATCATTTACTACAGGCTCTAAATATACAGAATTAGGAAAATACTTCATTGTATAATTCGGTAGGGCAAAAGAGATATTAGAAAATAAAATAAACAGTATTACGAAAAAAAGTCTTTTTATCATTGTGTATTATTCTCCTCTGAAAGATAGAAATTATATGCACCTCCAGATGTCTGAAGTGTATATATCACAATCGACTCTGTTACAGATGTATAGCCATCTTTGGTTACTTTTATAGTATATGTCCCAGGTTGTAAATTTACAGTTACCTCTCCTTTGCTATTTGTATATACAGTCTTTGAAACAGTTGTAGTAGAAGAAGGGGTTGTATATACTTTGCCAGAAATCTCTATTTTTGCACCCACTATCGCAATATAATAATCAGAATCCTCTTGTATGCCATACACCCTAAAGGTAACCTCTTTTATTTGCCATCTTAGGCTAAAGCAACCACTTAAGAAAAAACTTAAAACCAAAGGGAAAAGGACTATTAGGACATTTTTTTTCATACTCATAGCTCACCCTCTCGTTTTTTATGTTATAATATAATTCGGATAAATTATAACAGGTCTAAAGGAAAAAAGAAAGATATGAGAGAAAAATTTTTGCTTTTAATATTCCTATATATTATAATGTTAATCTTTACAGGGTGTGGAGGAAATGAAGCATCAATTCCTCCTTTGCAACCTTATGGCTCTCTCTCAGGAACAGTCTATTCAGAGGAAACACATGATCCCATCTCAGGTGCCGAGGTTACTGTCGAAAAAGTGTCCAAAACCCAAAAAACAGATGGAAATGGTAAATTCTTCTTTTCAAAGGTACCATCAGGAAATAGAAAAATCACGATAAAAGCAACAGGTTATAGAGAATTTACAGATACTGTAAATATAAAAGAAGATACGGAAAATACATATGAGGCATATCTCAAAATTGCATATGGTACCCTATCTGGAATCATAACAGATAGTAGTGGAGCGCTTGTAGCAGGTGCCACTGTAGTGGTTGGTGGGAGTTATTCTGGGGTAAGTGATACCAGTGGGTATTATGAAATATCCAATATACCTATAGGAAATTACTCTCTTTCTGTTACAGCAGCAGGACATGCACCCTATACAAGTAGTGTAGAGATCAAAGAAGGAGCAAATAGCCTCGATATACAACTTACTGTAAATACAGGCACAGTGGCAGGAGTAGTAACAGATGCAGATACGGGTGATGTAATCCCAGGTGCAATTGTAAGTATTGGTGGTGGATATACAGACACTACAGATAGTAATGGATATTATGAAATTAGCAATATAACAACAGGTACATACCCTATAACAGTAATGGCAGATGGATATAGTGACTATACGGGAAGCATTACTGTCCAGGCAGGATATCAAGTAAACAATATCCAACTTAAAAAGGGGGATTCCACAGGTACAGGAACAGGTACTGGCACAGGAACTGGTACTGGTACAGGGACAGGTACAGGAACTGGCGGTGGAGGTACATGTCCTGGAGCAGGGACTACACCATAGATATTAAAAAAGGCCTCCTTTTGGAGGCCTTTTTTAATATCTAAACCAACTTCCCCCTATAAACTCTCTTATTATAGAGGTATGTGGAACATGTTTGTGTTCTACAGGTAGAAAGTAACTTAAAAACCTTAATAATCTTTTGGCCTCTGCATATTCTTTATGGGTATTGTCTATCTTTTTAAGTAAAGGCTCTGCATATTTCTTAAGTACACTTAATTCATAGACAAGTGCAGAGTTAAACATGGCATCTGCTTCTTCTTGGAAAGGAAAGATCCACTTTTCTTCTCCCCTTCTTACAGATGGCCATATCTTTAGAGTAGAGAGTGCGTCGTATCCACGATACTTTGCATCTCTTACCATTCTTCTTATCTTTCTCACATCTGTTGTAGGAATCCTATTGTGATCATCAATATTTAACTGTGTTAGTGCACTTACATATATTTTAAACTTCCTATCATGGGGGATAGAACTTGTAAGAAGGTCATTTAACCCATGTATTCCTTCCATTATTATTATCTGATCTTCTGCTATTTTCAGTTTCTCCCCTTCTGCCCTTGTTCCTGTTTTAAAATCATATTTAGGTAATACAACCTCTTTTCCCTCTAAAAGAAGTGTAAGGTGTTCATTTATAAGATCTAAATCAAGTGCATATATAGATTCAAAATCAGGATTTCCATTTTCATCAATGGGGGTTCTATCCCTCTCTACAAAATAGTTATCTAAAGAGATGGCCACAGGTCTAAATCCATTTACCATAAGCTCTATAGAAAGTCTTTTGGAAAATGTAGTTTTTCCTGAAGAAGAAGGGCCTGCAATAAGAATAAGTTTTATCTTATCCCTATATAGAGCAATGAGGTCTGAAATCTGGGCCATCTTTTTCTCATGGAGTGCTTCTGATATGAGAATAAGGGTCTGGATATCTCCATTTTTAATTATTTCATTTAATTCTCCAACATTTTCCACATTTAAAATCCTTCCCCATTTTTCATATTCTCTAAATATTGAGGCAATTTTTCTCTGTTCTTTATAAGGGGCTATCTTCTTAGGGTTGTCCTCTTTTGGAAAAACAAGTATAAAACCAGGGGGATAGTATCTTAATTCAAAAAGGTCTGCATAACCAGTAGAAGGTGCAAGATATCCATAAAGATAGTCCACATACTCTTTGCATCTATAAATCTTTATCTTCTCATCAGGTAAATATTTAAATAATTTTATCTTATCATGATATCCCCTTTCCTCAAAAAGCTTAAAAGCCTCTTCTCGAGGAAGAACCTCTCTACTTATTTCACAATCCTCTTTTATAATATTTTTCATCTCTTCTTGAAGAATCAAAAGATCATTAGGATATATAGGAACATCTACAAATTCAAAATAGTATCCTGGCCCCAAAGAATGCATTATAGATAATCTTCTATTTGGAAACTTTCGACTTGCCGCCATAAATGCAATAAATGTAAGTGTACGACGATATATAAGCATACCATCTGTATCTGTAAGGTCCAAAAGTTCTACCCGACATTCCTTATTAATAGGCGTTCTCAAATCCTTTAAAGAATTATCTATCTTACAGGCAATAATCTTTGTAGTAAAATATCTTTCGTACTTTTTCGCAAGTTCAATAACCTTTGTCCCTTTTTCTATTTCAATCTCTTTTTCTTCGTTTTTTAAAATTACCTTTATTTTTAAACTTTCACTCATTATCCTCAGCTCCTATCTTTATTTATTAATCCAAAACCTTCCTACCTTCCAATGCCTGAGATAATGTAACTTCATCTACCAACTCAAGGTCTCCCCCTACAGGGATTCCATAACCTAATCGGGTAACCTTTATCCCTTTCTTTTTTAGTAATTTAGCGATATATAAAGCAGTTCCTTCTCCTTCTATATCAGGATTTGTAGCAATTATCACTTCTTTTATTTTACTCTTTTCAACTCTGTCTAAAAGCCCTTTAAGCTTTATATCATCTGGACCTATCCCATCAAGGGGAGATATAACACCATGAAGTACATGATATTTTCCCTTGAAACTGCCTGTTTTTTCTATAGCTATTAAATCTTCTACCCCTTCTACAACACATATAGTAGATGGGTCCCTTGCAGGATCCCTACAAATGGGACAAATCTCCTCTGTAGTAATATTGTTACATACCTTACAATATTTTATTTCATTTTTAAACTTAAATATAATATCTGCTAAATGTTCTACCTCTTCTTTTGGTCTTTTAAGTAAAAAAAATGCAAATTTAAATGCTGTTTTTTCTCCTACTCCCGGCAGTTTTGTAAGCTCATTTATAAGTTTTGAAAAAACCTCTGGTAAGAAACTATACATATCCTACATAAACTGAGGAGGCATCATGCCACCTGTCACTTTGCTCATCTCTTCTGCTGCAAGCTCACGAGATTTTCTAAGTGCCTCATTCACGGCAGCCAATACAAGGTCTTCTAACATTTCTTTATCATCCGGATTTATAACTTCTGGGTCTATCTCGATACTTATTAACTCTTGCTTACCACTGGCCACCACCTTTACCATACCACCACCTGCGGTTGCCTCTACCTCCATCTCAGCAAGCTCTTCTTGAACTTTTTCTAATCTTTTTTGTAGCTCTTGTGCCTGTTTCATAAGATTTTGCAAACCTTTAGCCATATTACACCTCCTGTTGATTGTCTTCGGGACTTATAATCCTTCCACCAAAAATAATAAGGGCCTCTTTAAGTAAATCGTGATTATCTGCCGATTCTTGATTAGTTTGATGAAAAACAACTTCTATTTTATTACCCAAAAACTCTTGAAATTTAGATTTTAACAGATCTTTTTTCTCCTCAAGATAAAAGATCATCTCTTGTGGTACATTCAAGATTACTTTATTGCCTTCTATATGATATGATTTTACATTATTTTTTAGTGAATTTTCAAGTGCCCTATTGTTAAGATTTTCCAATACAGTATTCCATACAGTTTCAATATCTCCTATAGGAGGCTCTTTTACCTCTTGGGACTGTTTAATTTCTGTTTCTCTTTTTACAGATTCTACGCTCTCCCTCTCACCCTCTATTTTCTCATCTCCCTCGTTTTCATAAGAAGAAGACTCCCCCAAAGAAGATGGATCTTTTTCTTGGGGAACATCATCTTTTTTTGCCTTATTATCTAATGTTTTTTTGGGTATTCCAAAAAAAAGCAAAAACTCCAACACAATTCTTGGTATAGCCGTAGTCCTAATCTGATTCTCATACGAGATAAATTTATCTAAAAAGAGTTGAATTTCGATATCTTCATAGAGACTTGAAAGATGTTTTAATCCATCTATATAACTTTCCGATAGTTTCCCTATAAGTTTACTTCCCCCTATCTTAAATAGCATAAGATCTCTCAATACTTTTAGAATATCTCTGTATAAAACCTGTATCTGGACCCCTTTCTCTGTTGCTTCATCTATGTATCTTATTACTTTCTCGTTTTCTCCCCTCTTAATTGCTTTTAAAATATTAAAAATAACCTCTTCCCCTGTAATTCCCAAGACCTCTAATACAGATTCATAGGTAATATTTCCTTCTGTATATGCAACAATCTGTTCTAATATACTAAGTGCATCCCTCATAGATCCATCTGCAGCTTGAGAAATAAGAGGCAAAGAGCTTTCCTCAAATGCTATACCTTCCGTATGCAGTATCCGCCTTATTTCATCATTTATCACAGATAAAGGGAGTCTTTTAAAATCAAATCTTTGGCATCTTGAAAGGATAGTAGCTGGGAGTTTTTGGGGATCAGTTGTAGCAAAGATAAAGATTACATGAGAAGGAGGTTCTTCTAATGTCTTAAGGAGAGCATTAAATGCTTCATTTGTAAGCATATGAACCTCATCTATTATATAAATCTTATAACGCCCTTCAACAGGAGAAAATTTTATTCTTTCTTTTAACTCTCGTATTTGGTCTATTCCCCTGTTTGATGCGCCATCTATCTCTAATACATCTAAAGATATACCTTTTGTAATTTTTACACAATTATTGCATACATTACACGGGATAGGGGTTGGGCCTTTTTCACAATTCAGGGCTTTTGCAAATATGCGTGCAACAGAGGTTTTTCCTACACCACGAGGTCCTACAAAAAGATAAGCATGGGCTATCTTGCCGGTCTTTACAGCATTTGCCAGTGTTTTTGTAATATGTTCCTGACCTTTTACCTCTTCAAAGGTTTGAGGTCTCCACTTTCTGTATAATGCTGTATAAATTTTTCCCTCCAACTCAAATAATATGGCCGTGCACCCGGCTTCGATCCGTTGCTATAAGCGATCCTTTCCAAAGAGGCTCCAGCCAGAGAACCCTGAGGCACATAGAGGACATTGCTTACCGCTGCTTCCTTCCGGACCTGACGGGGTTCGCAAGCCTCTATTGCACAGGCTCCAGCCTTCAACACCCCTTATAGAAAGTCAGCCTTATAGCAAGATGAGA
>CAYWXH010000001.1:0-83269 GCA_964462295.1 uncultured Atribacterota bacterium | reverse complement strand
TTTAATAAAAAATTTTTTGTTTTTCTATGTAATAGGGTTGACTTTTTCTCATTATATTGATATAATTTATCACAGATAAGATATCAGACATCTGCAATGTTAATATATTAAACTCAAGGAGGGAAGTATGCAGCCCCTTGAAAGGAAAAGCAGACAAGAATATGTTATGGAACAAATCCAAAATTTCATACTAGAAAAAGCCCTGAGACCAAACGATTATCTTCCCTCAGAGGTAGAGATGGCACAAAGTTTAAATGTAAGTCGCTCTACAGTAAGAGAAGCCCTAAAACGATTGGAAACAATGGGGGTTATTGATATCTCCCACGGAGAACGTCCAAGGGTAAGTACACTAAATCTTGAAAGGTTCTTAGATGCCCTTCGTATGTTTATGGTGATAGACAAGGACGAGTTCATAGACCTTATGGAGCTCAGAAAAATAATCGAAATAGGGGCTGTTGATATGGCAATAAAAAAACTCACAGATACTCAAATAAAAAGACTTAAAAATTTTATAACTGAAATGGAAAAAAATATAGATAATCCTGAACTATTTGCCATAAATGACTTTAATTTTCATCTAGAACTTATAAAATCAACTGAAAATCTCTTACTTTCAAAACTTATGGATATAATAAGTGTTGCCCTTCTTAAGGTACAAAAAATTACCTCACGTTTCCCATCAAGTAAAATTGCTATTCCTCAGCATAAAGAAATTCTTGATGCGCTTACCAAAAAAGACTCAAAAAAAGCAAAAGAGATATTAGAAGAACATATAAGCACATCAGAATCAAAACTTATAGAATATTTTAATTTAAGAGATAATAAATAGATATTAACCCTGCAATTGCAGGGAAATAAAAAGGAGGGAAAAAAATGAAAAAATTAGGGATTCTTTTTTTGGTAATCTTTGTATTTAGTCTGTTTTCTGTATTTGCATTTGCAGGAGGAAAAATAGTAATAAAATGGGGTGATGTGCTTGGTCCTAATCATCCATCTGTCCAGATGATCGATCTAATAGCCAAAGAAGTAAAAGAAAAAACAAACGGAAGAATAGAGATTCAATCATACCCTGGTGGACAGTTAGGTGGTTCTCGTGATATGATTGAGGCAGTGGCAAATGGCATGCAAGAGATGGTTACAGAAGGTGCTGCAAACTTTGGACAATGGGTACCTGCTATCTCAATTGTCGAAGCACCTTATATCTGGCGTGGAGTAGATCACCTTATGAAAGCTATGAATGGTCCCATAGGGCAAGAATTCAACAAACAACTTATAGAAAAAAGAGGCATGAGAATCTTAGGAACAACATATTATGGCATAAGACAACTTACTACTACGGACAAGGAAGTAAGATCAGTAAAAGATATGAAAGGTTTTAAGCTAAGAGTTCCAGAAAATGAAGTGTTCATGGCTATGGCAAAATCATGGGGAGCAAAGCCTACCCCTATGAACTTTAATGAACTTTATCTTGCCCTTAAACAACATGTAGTAGATGGACAAGAAAATCCTCTCCCCACTATTGATGCGGCAAAGTTCTATGAAGTACAAAAATATTTAGTACTCACAGGACATATCATTACTCCAAGGCTTGTAGTTATAAATGAAAGATTTTGGAAAAAGCTCTCTTCAGAAGATCAAAGGATTATAGAAGCCGCTGTCAAAAAAGGAATAGAATGGAACAATCAGCAAATTCTATCAAAAGAAAAATCACTTTTAGATAAGTTTAAAGAAAAGGGAATGATAATAATAAAACCTAATGTAGAAGAGTTTAGGGAAGCAGTTCTCAAGGTAGTACCTAAGATGTTTGAAAAGAAATGGGGAAAAGGTATGTGGGAAAAAATTCAAGAGATTAAATAAATCTTACCAGTGATTAAGAGGAAAAAGGAAGGGTTACTCCTTCCTTTTTCCTAAAAGGTGCCCATTATGGAAAAATTAAATAACTTTCGAAAAAAACTTGACAAATTCGTTGATATTATAATTGTTATTTTATTTACCATTATTTTTAGTGTAGTGCTTTTACAAATATTTTTTAGATATGTCCTAAATTCACCATTAACATGGTCAGAAGAACTCTCCAGATACCTATTTATATGGATTTCATTTTTAGGTTGGACACTCGCTACAAGACATAATACACATATAAGAGTAGAATTTGCTATAAATGCATTACCTACCAAAATAAGATTCATAATAAAAATTATAAGCCAAATTATAATAATCTTTTTTGTGGGGATGCTTGCATACTTAGGGATACGAATGGCTGCAAGGAGTGTTGATGTTCCTACAATCACACTATTTTTCACATATGCATATATATACGCTATAGTTCCTATCTCAAGTGCAATTATACTTTTTTATACAATATTGGACTTTATTGATATGATTAAACATAAGGAGATGGCAAAATGATAGTCGTACTTATAATATGGGTTATTTTATTATTATCTGGAATGCCTATATATGTAACACTTGGGTTCTCTTCTTTACTTTATGTATTTATAAAAGACTTTATGCCACTTATTGTGCCTCAGAAAATTGCAATGGCTGCAAATTCATTTCCCCTTCTTGCGGCTCCGTTTTTTATTCTTATGGGAAATATTATGAATCACTCTGGAGTAACAAGACGTATATTTGACTTTGCAGATACAGTTTCTGGATGGATTACAGGGGGACTAGGACATGCAAACATTGTAGCAAGTATCATATTTGCAGGAATGAGTGGTGCAGCTGTGGCAGATGCAGGAGGACTTGGAACAATAGAGATAGAGGCCATGAAAGAAAAAGGGTATGATGTGGATTTTTCAGCGGCAGTAACCGCAGCCTCTGCAACTATAGGTCCTATAATACCTCCAAGTCTTCCTATGATTATATACGGCGTACTTGCAGATACATCTGTGGGAGGACTTTTCATAGGAGGAATCATACCAGGACTGCTTATGGGGCTTTCTCTTATGGTAATGGTCTATTTTATTGCAAAAAAGAGAAATTATCCCAAGAGAAATTTTCCTTCTATCAAAGAACTTTGGAAAAGCTTTAAAGAGGCATTTTGGGCACTTTTGGCACCGATAATTCTTCTAATGGGAATTTTATCTGGTGTATTTACCCCAACTGAGGCTGCAGTGGTAGCTGCATTCTATGCACTTATACTAGGCCTTTTTATATATAAGGAGATAACTATTCGAGACCTTCCAAAAATGATCTTATCTACTGTGGAAACAAACGGGGTTGTTCTTGCACTTGTTATGACCGCTGTGCTTTTTGGATGGAATCTTTCTGTGGCACAAGTCCCTCAGACAATGGGCCGTATGCTTACATCCATATCTGAGAATCCCTTGATAGTACTTCTAATTATAGATTTATTTCTTTTATTTGTAGGCTTGTTTATGGAGGCCATTGCTGCTATGATGATTCTCGTGCCTATTCTATTACCTATTGCCCATTCCCTTGGAATTTCACCTATACAATTTGGGTTGATTGTTATTCTAAATCTTATGATCGGAACTATAACTCCACCTATTGGCGTAGTACTCTATGTAACTGCAAATGTAGCAAAAGTTTCTTTTGAACGGGTAGCAAAAGCAACTTTTCCATTTTTAATTCCGCTTCTTATTGTCCTACTATTGGTAACTATATTCCCTCAGCTTACTACATTCTTACCAGGAATTCTCATGGGGGTAAAATAGGTCTTTAATGTCTAAAGTGTCTCTCTCCTGTAAAAATGAGGGTTATTCCATGAGTCCGTGCAGCTTCTATTACTTCGTTATCTCTTTTGGAACCACCAGGCTCAATAACCACCCTTATCCCATGTTTTGCCGCAAGCTCCACTACATCAGGAAAAGGGAAAAAGGCATCTGAAGAAAGCACTGCCCCCCTCGCATTAGCCCCTGCCTTCTCTATGGCTACCTTTGCTGCATCTATTCGAGAAGGTAAGCCCATTCCTATTCCAACCGTTCTTTTTCCTTTACTAATAACAATGGCATTAGACCTTTCAAGACTTACCACTTGAAAGGAAAATAATAGATCTTCCCAGAGAGTCTCATCTTCTATCTGGCCAGTCATTATCTTCCAGGATGTATAATCCACTATAGGCATATCTTCATCTTGAACAAGTAATCCACCCCAAATTCTTTTATATTCTTTGGTACTGCCTCCATATTTATAAAGAGGAAGTTTTATAATTCTAAGATTTGGTTTAGACTCAAAAACAGAAAGGGCATCTTGTGAATAAGAAGGTGCAATAACTACTTCTCTAAATTCTTTTACAATCTCCTTTGCAAGCTCTTTATCCACATTTCTATTTACTGCTACAATACCACCAAATGCAGATAAAGGATCTGATTCTACAGCCTCTCTATAGGCTTTTACTATATCTTCATTTAGAGAAACTCCACAAGGGTTCAAATGTTTTACAATAACTACAGCTGGTTCAGAAAAGACAGAAACTGCCTTCCATGCAGCTTCCATATCTTGGTAATTATTATATGAAAGTTCTTTTCCTCCAAGTTGAACAAGGCCAGAGAATCCTTCGAGGGAAGTAAGGTCTCTATAGAAGGCCCCCTCTTGGTGTGGATTTTCTCCATATCTTAAGGTATTTCTAAATTCATAACCAAAAAATAGTCTTTCCTTAAAGCCACCCACTTCAGGAGCAAAATAGTTCGCAATTAAACTATCATATTTTGCAGTCTCAGAGAAGGCAAAAAAAGCAAGTTTTTTAGAAGTATCTACACTTATTCCACCTTTATTTTTAATCTCATTCGATACAAACTCATAATATTTTGGAGAAGTAACAACCACTACCCATGGAAAATTCTTCGCAGCAGCCCTTACCATTGTAGGGCCTCCTATATCTATATATTCCAGGAGTTCTTTTATTTCTATCTTTTTTTTCATCCATTCTTCAAAGGGATAAAAATTTACAACTACCATGTCTATTGGAGTTATACCCATCTTCTTAATTTCTTCCATATCTTTTTCATTATCTCTTCGTACAAGTATTCCCCCATGTATTAAAGGGTGTAAGGTTTTCACTCTACCATCCAAAATTTCAGGAAAGCCTATTATATCTTCTACGTGAGTAACAGGTATCTCCTCTTTTATAAGGTGTTTTGCTGTCCCCCCTGTAGACAAAATCTCGACATTGTTTGAAACAAGTGTTCTTGCAAAATCTATAAGTCCCTCTTTATTGTAGACACTTATCAGGGCCTTTTTTATTCTAATCACACTTTACCCCTTTTACCTGTAAGAATAATATTCATTCACCTTTGATTTCTTAAAGAATTTGTATATACCCATTCCATTTGATTTTTTAGGTATTACTTCTTTTCGTTCTATTTTCTCTTTTGCCCTTTTCCATCTTAAGGGATAATTTGTAATAATACCATCAAAATCATTTGGTACATATTTTAAAAGTGGATCAAGCTGAGAATCCTCCAAAAAATCCACTCCCAATATAATCATTTTATTCTTTCTTCTCAAGAAACTATGGAATAATAAATCCCTATCTTTAAGGTATGAAAGGGGCGTTACAACTACAAGGTCCCAATAATAAGGAATCGGAGGCACCCTGTCAGGATAAAATATAACACCTATAGGAAAATCTCTCTTCTTTTTACTTACCTTTGCAAACCTTACTATAGTTTCCTTCTTTAGAGAAGTAACAAATAACTTACTTTTTATATTTTTTATCCTTTCAAAAACCTGTTCTTCTATCTTATGTCCTTTTATTTCTATATTAAACCCAATCTTTCCATCAAATTCTTCTAAAAACTCATCAAGGGTCAATATCTTCTGATTAAATGGCAAAACTTCCTTTTTTAATTCCTCTAATGTTATATCTTTTATCTTTTTAGGATTAAAGGTCATACGGGCAAGATTTCTATCGTGAAAAACTACAAGCTGATTATCTGATGTTGCCATAACATCTAATTCTACCATATCTATACCAAGTCTTACTGCCTCTCTAAACACCATTCTTGTATTTTCAATATCCCCTGCTCCAAGACCTCTATGGCCTATAATTATAGGCGAAGTCATGATAAACCCCCTTGTTTTTCATTATGATAGCTTAAAAATAAAATCCCCTATATTTACATTAAGGTCTTTAGCAACTACCTCACACTTTGCAACTAAAAGAAAATATATACCTGGATAAGAACTCAAGCCCTCATAATTTCCTTGCCCTTTAGAAATAACAAGATCAAATAAAGGAAACCTTTCTTCCCAAGAAACATCCTTCCAATTATCGAGTAATTCGAATTTTTCCTCTTGCCAAAATCCAAGCTCATAAACATCAGAAAGAGCTATATCATTTATTATTGGATGCCTTTTTGCAACAATTGCTACTTTTTCAACTTTAGGGTATAGGGCTAAAATAGTTTCTATAAGAATCTTATCAAATACTACTTCCCCAGAATTATCAAGAAAATATAATATCTTGCTCGTATTTTCAATATCTTTCAAGAAAGAATTATAGTAATTAATAGCAAAATCCCTCTTGAGTGATTCTTCTAGTTTACCCTCTAAATCAAATTCATCCATTGCCCCATAATCTACTATATTTCCTGCTATTGCAAATTTAATCGCGGCAAGTAGTGGATCAGAACTTTTTTCAATAACCTTTTTTGCCCAAGAATAAAGCGAAAGGGCATGTTCATTACTTTTCCTTTTTAAATCTTTGTACGGATCATCTACACCGAGGGTTTCATAAAAAAGAGGATATAATTCAAAACCAAAATCAAGAGGGGTACGGGTCCAGTCTTCTTGAGAAATAAAATAACTCATTGTAGCTTTTAACACTTTTTTAATAAGTGCATCATCCTTTGTTGCTAACCTTGCCGTTCTTAAGGCCTGCTTATGGTAGCAAACTATGCATTCAAAACTGCTTTTCAAAATTCACCTCTCAGGCTCCTTCCAAAAGTTATAAATAAAATCGGAAATAAAAATCCTATTCTTTAACGATGGTAATTATATCATAAATAAAATTTTATACAAGGGGTTAATCTCAAAAAAATAGAAAAAACTTCTATAGGGAGAGTCCTCCCTATAGAAGTTTTAGGCCATATTTCCAATCTTTTTTATCCATATCATTGAAAAACTCTACAAGGAGGTCAACAAGTACTTTTACCATTTTTTCTCCCTTTTCCTTTGTAGCTTTTGTTGGATCACCTGTCGCTCCTGTATCTGTAAGCTCATCAAATGTCCACTTTATCTCAACTTTATCAGGAAGTGGAGGAACTACACCCTTTGCTTTACTCATATCCACAAGTTCCGGATATAAAGCCAAAGCAATAGAGGTCTCACCTTCCCCTGCATGACCTAATCCATTCCACACCTCAAAGGTATCAGGAGGTAAAAGTTCTCCTGCAGTAATCCACCATGCAGGAAGGGTAGCAATTACCACATCTTTATGAGCGATCTTAATTTCTCTTGCAGCAATCTCTATAGGTGCAATATTTCCATCGTGACCATTCATTATAAATATTTTTTTAATACCGTTTTTTATAATTTGTTCCATAATATCTTTAAGAGTATTAATAAGGGTTTCTGCAGATACCCCTATTGTCATAGGAAAATATGCATAATGAGAACTCATCCCATAAGATATTGGGGGCATTACTAAAAGTCCATCAACTCTTTCCGCTACCATTTTAGAAAGTTCATATGCCACTTTCATATCTGTAAAATAAGGAAGGTGAAAACCGTGGTTCTCAGTTGAACCTACAGGAATAATAACTTTATCAAAATTGCCTTCCTCAAATTCTGGTCTTGTCATCTCTGCGAGAAGATATTTCTTTGCCATTCTTCCCCTCCTATTTTAATGATTAATTATAAAGATAATATAAATTCTTAATAAAGAAAATAAAAAGGGGTAGGTTTCCCTACCCCTTCTCTACTTATTGAGGAAGCACCTCTGCCTCAAATACAAATTTTCCATCTTTTACTCTTATAATAGTGACACTCTTTGTAGGAACCCTTTCTCCAGGTTTATAGGAAATATTTCCTGTTACACCTTGATATCCCTTTGTTGCGGCAAGCGCATCTCTTATAGCCTTAGGATCAGTAGATCCTGCCCTCTTAATAGCGTCTATAATAAGCCCAATAGCATCATATCCTAAAGCAGCAAATGCAGATTCTGGTTCATGACCATATTCTTTTTTATAGTTATCTATAAAGCTCTGAACTATCTTAGATTTATTACCATAAGAAATGTGTGTAGTAAAGTATACATTATTTGCAAATTTTGCACCTGCAAGTTCTACAAGCAATGGTGTATCAAAACCATCTCCACCTATTACAGGAGTAAATATTCCTGCCTCTCTTAACTGCTTCACGATAAGTCCACAATCATCAGGTCCTGCTGCAACGAATAATACATCTGGCTTCTCTTTGAGGTTCTTAAGTCTTGCAATTTGAGAAGAATAATCTGTATCACCAGTCTGATAGGTATCTTCTAAGAGGATCTTACCGCCAACTTTTTCAAACCTCTCTTTCATATACTTTGCAAGTGTCATAGTATATTCCATTGCACTGTCTTTTAAAAGCCATGCCTTTTTTGCGCCCAATTTTTTGTAAGCAAATTCTGCACCTGCATATGCCTGGATATTATCACCAAATGCTGCCATGAACATAAAATCTCCAACTCTTTTTGGAATTTCTGGATGAGTTGCACCAGAAGTTACAAAAGGAATTCCTGCCTTTTGAGCTACAGCACCTGCAGCAAGTGCATAGTCTGTATCACTAAAACCTGCAATAGCTACAACCTTATCTACATCTATGAGTTTCCTTGTTCCATTTGCGGCAGCTGTCTGGTCAGTCTTTGCATCTACACCATAAAGCTTAATCTTCATTCCTAGTACGCCCCCATTCTCGTTTGCGAGCTTTACGGCGAGCTTCATACCATTATAGGTAGGTACATCGATAGAGGCCTGTGCGCCAGTAAGATTATTAATGGCGCCCAATCTTACCATGTTTGCAGAAAAAGCAAAGGCACTAAACACAAAGACTAAAGCAAAACTTAAAATCAAAAGTTTTTTCATAAACATCCCTCCTTATTTAGTTTTTTGTAGTATATAAATAATATACTACAAAACTATTATTGTCAACTATTACTTCCAAAAAATAGTCTTAAAACTTATCTCTCTATCCCCCATAAGACCTTTAGGCCTAAATATCATTACAAGAATAAGGAGGGCTGCCATTATAAGCTGAGTGAGACCATAGAGCTGGGGTAGTTGATGCCCAAATATTACCATTCCCTCCTCAAGGGGTCTCATAAGCTCAGGCAACAAAGTGAGGAAGAAAGCAGAAAGTATAGAACCAGAAATACTACCCATCCCCCCTATAACAAGCATAACCACTATGTTAAATGTGGTAACAAAAGAGAATGCACGAGGTGTAATAGCAGTAATTTGGTGGGCCCACAATGCCCCTGCTACCCCTGCAAAAAAGGCTCCGATTGAAAAAGATAAAATCTTGTATTTAGTAAGATTTACACCACTTAAAGAGGCAGCAATATAATCTTCTCTTATTGCCAGAAAAGCCCTTCCATATGAAGAATTAACTATCCTCCAAAGTACATATACGGTAATAACTACCCAGAAATAAACCCACCATATGTTAGTGTAATTGGGAATATTATTAATGCCAATAGCCCCCCTCGTAAGATTAGGGGTATTATTAATAATAACCCTTACTATAACCATAAATCCTAAAGTAGCAACAGAAAGATAGTGTCCCTTTAATCTTAAAACAGGATAACCAATAAGGAGTGCAAAAAAGGCAGCCATAAAACCTGCCATAATCACAGAGGGCAAAAATGGCCATGAAATATGACCAAGCCAATAAGGAAGATTTGGAAGCAACATGGCTTTCTTATCAAGAGGTAAATCCAAAAGTGCAGAAGTATATGCTCCTACTGCCATAAATCCTGCATGCCCTAAAGAGAATAATCCTGTGAAACCATTTGATATATTCAAACTTGTAACAAGTATAATATTTATTCCTATTATACTAAATATTTCTCTATAATAACTATTGAAATTTGTGTTTATAAAAAGAATTACTAAAAATAGAATAAATATACCTATTACTGCCTTTACAAAACCTTTCATCTCTATACCTCTCTCTTTTCAGCTTGGCCAAAGATGCCTGAGGGTTTTATTAAAAGTACTATTATCAAAAGTAGGAATACAAATCCATCTCTATAGCCAGATAGCTGAGGTGGCAAAAATCCTACAAAAAAAATCTCTGCAAATCCCAGTATATACCCCCCCACAACAGCCCCAGGTAAACTTCCTATCCCACCTATAACCGAAGCTACAAAGGCCTTAAGTCCTGGTAAAAATCCCATAAATGGTTCTATCCTACCATATTTTGATGCAAACATCATACCTGCAACACCTGCTAAAAGTGAGCCAATGGCAAAGGTAAGCATAATAATATTATTTACATTTATACCCATAAGATAAGATGTATTTATGCTCTCTGCTGTTGCCCTCATAGCTATTCCCACTTTTGTCTTTTTTACAAACATAGTAAGCACAATTACAAGGATAATAGTAAGTAAAACTATAAGAACATCAATATTTCTAAAATTAATTGCCCCATAAAAATGAGATCTTGAAAGAAAAGAAGGTATCAAAAACCTTCTAGGTCTTGGGGAAAGTACCATTATGGCAAGGTTTTCAATAAACATAGAGACAGCCAAAGATGTAATAAGAAGCGCCACTTCAGGGGCCTTTCTCAATGGTCTATATGCCACTCTTTCAACTATTACACCTATAAGCCCCCCTACTACCATAGGTACAATCAAAACAACTGCAAAAGGCGCTTTATAAATAGTAAGTAGGAAAAGACCTGTATATGCCCCTATCATAAGGATATCACCATGGGCAAAGTTTATAAGACGTAAAATTCCATAAACCATCGAAAGACCGATGGCTACAAGTGCATAGATACTACCTAATATAATTGCATTTATAAATTGTTGAGTTACATAAGGTAAGCTAAACATATTATGCCCCCAAATAAGCTCTTTTCACTTCTTCATTTTCTTGAAGTTCTTTGGCATCCCCTTCTATCTTTATAGTTCCTGTTTCTAATACATAGGCCCTTTTAGATATAGATAAGGCCATATTTGCATTCTGCTCTACCAAGAGGATAGTAGTCCCCTTTTTATTTATACTCTCGATTACCTCGAACAACTCTTCTACTAAGATCGGTGCAAGGCCTAAAGAAGGCTCATCCAACATAAGCAATTTTGGTTTTGCCATAAGGGCCCTTCCTATAGCAAGCATCTGCTGTTCTCCACCAGATAGGGTACCTGCTGGTTTATTTAATCTCTCGTAAAGTCTGGGAAACAAAGAAAAAATCCATTTCATATCACTATCTATCTCAGATCTATTATTTCTCAAATAAGCCCCAAGTATCAAATTTTCATAAACAGTAAGCCCTGTAAAAATTTCTCTACCTTCAGGAGAATGGGCAATACCCATCCCTACCCTCTCATAGGGAGGGATATTAGTTATATTTTTACCATTGTAGTAAATATTTCCCCTTTTAGGGAAAAGGAGTCCAGATATAGTTCTCAAAGTGGTGGTTTTACCTGCACCATTTGCACCTATTAAAGATACAATCTCACCCTTTTTTACTTCAAGAGTAATACCCTTTAAGGCCCTAATAACACCATAATATACTTCAACATTCTCTAATCTAAGCATTTCTTCCCACTCTCTTTCCCAGATATGCCTCAATCACTCTTTGATTTGACTGGATCTCTTCAGGAATACCTTCTGCTATGAGTTCTCCCGAATCAAGTACCTGAATCCTTTCACATATATTCATAACAAGTGACATTTGGTGTTCTATAAGGATAATAGTCAGATCAAATCTCTCTCTTATCATTTTAATAAGCTTTACTAGTTCAGTAACTTCATTAGGATTCATACCTGCTGCAGGTTCATCTAAAAGGAGAATTTTTGGATTACTTGCAAGTGCTCTTGCTATTTCAAGTTTTCTTTGATTTCCATAAGGTAAAGATGAAGCGATCTTATCTTTATCCTTGTCCATATCAAATATCTTTAAATATTCTAAGGCCTGTCTCTCCAATTCCTCCTCTTCTCTTAAAAAAGATGGTGTGCTTAATATAGTATCCCAAAAAGTATATTTAGTATGGAGATGGTGTGCAATCTTTACATTTTGAATAACAGAAAGTTCTTTGAAAAGTCTTATATTTTGAAATGTCCTAGAGATACCTCTTTGGACAATTTGGTCTGGTCTTAAACCAATAATACTTTTACCTTCTAGCAAAATTTCTCCAGAAGTAGGTGGATATACTCCTGTAAGTAGATTAAATATGGTTGTTTTACCTGCACCATTTGGTCCTATTATTCCTATGAGTTCTCCTTTATTCAAATTTAAGGAGTAATCTGAGACTGCCTTTAAACCACCAAAGAGCTTTGTAAGATTTCTTACCTCTAAGATACCCATATTTGCCTCGGAAGATTTAGTTTAGAAAAATTACTTTTTAAAATTATACCATAGAAACAAAAATATACAATAGGTGTAGGCATAATTTCCTAAATAAATTGCCTTAAAATTTCCTGTAAATCACTTTTCTTCAAGGTTTTCAAAGAATCAGTGTAAATATTTTTTAAAGCAAAGATTATAGGCATAATCCCATATGAAAGAGATACTTCCTCAAGAAGAGAGAGTGCTTCATAAGTAATATTAACACCTTCCATATCTTTCATATATAGCTGCAAAATAAGAGAGAGAATGGTAAAGGGGTCTTTCCCTGACATTGGATCGGGAATCTTAAATATGTATGTAAAAGAAAGATAATCTTTAAACTTTTCAAAATCTTTTTTACTTAAAAGCATTACAAATACTGAAGGTGCAACTATTTCTATCTTTTTGCCATAAGGAGAAAGTTTTCCTAAAGCAGTATAATAAAAAAGTCTTTCAAAAAATTCATAAGAAGGTGGAACATCTTCTAATAAAAGGATATTTCCCTGATTTTCAAAAATTTCTCCCCATATAATCTCTTCTCCCTTCAAATTAACAGGGATGTATCCAAAAAACTCTTTTGCATCTTGAGAAGAATAGACAGAAAAATGTTGAATCGGGATATCCTTTAGTGTTGAGGGGAGGAACTTCCCTAAAAACCATTCACGAAATATGTCCCTATGTATAGAACTTTCATATACAAACAATAGAGAGGGAAATGGTTTATATTCCCTTTTTATACCTTCAGAATAGTCTCTCAAAGATTGTATAATTTCTTTCCCCTTCCTCTGGGGATCTTTTATTACCAATTTTTCCCTAAGCTTGTAATTGTATAGCATATATTTTTCTCTTATATCCTTTAAGTCTTCCCTTCTTGTTAATATATGTTTTGCAATTCTCTTTAGATTATTTATAAAATTTATTTCATCTTTATTATCATTATAAATAAACCTAGCATTTCTCTTTACAGTATATACAAATTCCTCTTCTTTATATAAATTATATTTCTTCATAAGAGAGATAATAAAAAATATGAAATTTTCTAAAAATTTATACTTTCCAAACAATGAATTGCCTGTGTCAAGATTAAAAAGCCCATATATAAAAACATTTGGGTCTATACACACATCCATTTCAAAAGGATTAAAAATTACTACATCCACCTCTGAAAATCCAGATTTACACTTTTCTCTTATAAACTCAAGGGTAGCAGGATCTACAACAAAACCCTTAAACTTTGAAATATCAAGATCTTCAATTTCTCTTCCTATATTTGTAGTATTTATCTTAAAAATCTTCCCCACTTGAAGAGGGAGAAAAGCCTTAAGTTCTTTTATTAAAGCCTTTACCAGCTTTTCCCCCTTAGCAAAGGCTTCTTCATCTTCTTTTTTTATTTTACTAAAATTAATAAGGATTTCTATTGTCGGTTTTTTCATTATTTTTTATTATAATACCTTTTGGCCTTTTTTGCAGCCTTTATTATCGTTTCATATCCTGTACATCTACAAAGATGACCCTTAAGTGCCTCATTTATTTCCTCATTATCAGGTTCGGCAGACCTCTCATAAAGTGCATTTATAGCCATTACCATACCGGGCGTACAAAAACCGCACTGAACCGCCCCTTCTTCCAGAAATGCCTTTTGAATACCAGAAATCTCCTCTTTATCCGATAAGCCCTCTACAGTGGTAATATCTGCACCATCTGCTTCTATTCCCAATACAAGACAAGATTTTATAGGTTTTCCATCTATATATACGGTACATGCCCCACATTCTCCAATACCACAGCCTTCTTTAGGCCCTTTAAACCCTAATACATCCCTTAAAACTTTAAGCAATGTCCAGTAAGGTTCAACAAGGACCTCATACTGTTCACCATTTACAGTCAAATTTATAACCTTTTTCATAGCTCACCCCTTTTTATATTTCTTCAAATAACCAAGAAAGATACTTTACTGCCATTCTCTTTTTATAATAAGGACTTGCTCTTAAACTTCCTTCTCGTGGATTAAGATGGGCCAATAAGATCTCTTTGGCTTTCTGGAAAGTTTGCTCATCAAATGGCCTATTAGAGAGGAATTCTTCGAGTTCATATATCCTCAAAGGTATAGGGGCTACAGCACCTATAGAAATTCTCACTTTTCTTTTTGAGATATCATCTGGATTTAAGACCAAAATTGCCATATTTAGAGAAGCAAGATCCATGCCCTCTACCCTACTTACCCTAAAAAATTTCCCTTTTACAGGTTCTTTGGGTATCTTTAGAACAATATTTTCTAATATCTCTCCTGGTGCAAGATTCACCTTGCCCGGTCCCTTAAAAAACCTATCTAATCTTTCTCTGCGTTCACCATCTTTTGAAAAAATAGTAACTTCTGCATCATATACAAGCAGAGGAATTACAGTATCGGCACTGGGAGATGCATTACATATATTCCCTCCGATAGTTGCCCTATTTCGAATTTCATAATCCCCAAGGGTAAATGCCCCATCTCGTAATACTGGAAAATATTCTTTTACATACTCATGTTCTGCAACTTCATTCACTGTAGTAAGTGCACCTATTATAAGAGTATCATCATCTCTTTTTATTCCTCCTAATTCTTTTATACCTTTTATATCTACAAGGTATTTGGGTTGTAATTTTTTTGACCTTACCTTTATAATTACATCTGTTCCCCCTGCAAGTATATGAGCATCTTCTTTATGTTCCTCTAAAAAAAGAGATGCCTCTTTTATATTATGAAATTTTACATACTCAAATGGTATAAGCATATTTTCCCCCTAAACTATTTTTTTCTCATCAATTGCTAAAGCAATATCTTCAAATGTTATAGGCAGCTTAAAAAACTCCACTCCCAATGCATTATAAAGTGCATTTGCAAATGCAGGTGCCATACCTACCATACCATGCTCTGCAAGGGAGCGTGCCCCATATGGACCTGTCTCCTCTTCCGTTTCTACAAAAAATACCTTGTATTCAAAGGGTATATCCCTTACTGTAGAGATCTTATAATCGGTAAGCCCATCATTTCTAATCTTACCATCTTTAGAGATTACAAGTGCCTCTCTTTGTGCCATACTTAAAGCCATAGCCATTGCTCCAACTACTTGCCCTCGAGCATTTTCTGGATTTATGATAGTACCTGCATCTATCGCTGTTACGGCCTTTAAAATATTTACTTTTCCTGTTATAAGATCTACCTCAAGTTCTACTCCTTGGGCACCAAATGTCCACTCAGCAGCAGAGTCTCCCTGACCTGTTTCAGGGTCGGGATTAAAGAGATCCTTTGGAATAAAATAACCTGAGCCGATTATGGGACCACCTATAGCATTCCCTTGGGGAAATGTATAACCTATAGCAAGGTCCTTATACGATAAGGCTTTGTCTTTTTCACCTTTGGGATAGATAAGACCTTCCTCTACTATAATTTGTTCCTCTGAAACCCCAAATACATCTTTTGCAACCTTTCTCATCTTCTGTTTTACCTCTTCTGCTGCCATAAGAATTGCATTTCCTACTGACCAAACTCCCCTACTTGCTACTGTCTGCCACTCATAAGGATAGGTATCCGTATCTCTATATGGAACAAGTTTTATCATCTCAGGAGAAATTCCAAGTGCCTCTGCGGCAATCTGGGTCAATGCAGTATCTATTCCTTGCCCTATTTCTTGAGTGCCTATAGTTAAATTCACTGTGCCATCATCGTTTAATTTTAAAATAGCAGAAGATGCTGCATTTGTAGGCATAACAGGGGATTTTTGCAACAAGGCAAATCCCTTTCCATATGCTTTCTTCTTTTTCTTATCTATATAACCAATATTATTTGGCCAACTAAGTTCTTTTAATACAAGGTCTAGACACTTTTCAAGATTACCATTATGTGTCTCTATCTTTTGGCCAATAGCATTTATACTTCCCGGTCTTAACATATTCTTTTTTCTAAACTCTGCAGGATCCATGCCTAACTCTCTTGCAATAATATCTCTCTGTCTCTCTATCATCCAATGCACCTCTGGATGGCCATACCCTCTAAATGCACCCGTTGGTGGAAGATTGGTATATACACCATATCCAACGGTATCTATGTTTTCTACTTCATAAGGTCCTACAGAGGATTTAAAAGCACCATCTACTACAGTTCCTGCAAACTCTCCAGAACCTCCAGAACCCATTGCAAATTCAACCTTTTCTGCAACTATTTTTCCGTCTTTTGTTACTCCTGTCTTAACCTTTCCCCAAAAATTCCCCCGCAAAAAGCTCCCGTGAAAGGCTTCTTCTCTTGAAAGAACCACTTTTACTGGGTGTCCAGGCACACTCTTTGCCATAAGGGCTACCATAGGCTCAATTCCTACATCTGATTTTCCTCCAAATCCACCCCCAACATAGTATGCTATCACCCTTACTTTATTTAGGGGTAATCCAAAAATATCTGCCAAAAAATATCTTACTGTAAAAGGGGCTTGAGTACTTGACCAAACCGTAAGGGTACCACTTTCATCCCATAGGGCAATTGCACCATGTGGCTCAATCTGCACATGACTCATACTCGCTATTTCAAATTCATTTTCCAAAATAAGATCAGCCTTTTTAAACCCTTCTTCTATATCCCCTTTTTTTATAACATCATAATGATAGATATTTGTACCTTTTATAGGTCTATATATCATTTCAGAGCTCGGGGAAACCTCTCTTATGATAACATCTTTACGTTCAAGTGCCTCCTTTGGATGTGTGATTACAGGGAGCGGTTTATAGGTTACTTTTATTTTATCTACTGCAAGATATGCTGTCTCTTCATCTCTTGCAACTATTCCACCCAATGCTTCTCCATAGTATCTAACCTTATCAAAGGCAAAAATAGGTCTATCCTTAATTAGATGCCCATAATTTTTGGGAAAATCTCTTCCTAAGACAATAGCCTTTACGCCTTGGATTGCTTCTGCCTCTTTTATATCTACATCTACTATTTCAGCATGGGCATTTTTTGCCCTAATAAAAACCCCATAGTACATGTGAGGCAACTGAATATCTGCCAAAAACTTCGCCTTACCCGTTAATTTAGGTAATGCATCTACCCTTTTAAAATCTTTCCCGATATACTTATATTTCATAGCGCCTCCTTAGATATCAAAGATTATTCTTGCATTCCACATACCACTCTTTTTTCCAAAAAATATCTCATGATATGTTGCAGCCTTTATTTCTCTTTTTTGAGTATGTCTGTCAGGATCAAATGTTTCTCCATAACACTTACAGAAAAGCGTATCTTTATCTAAAGTGCAAGAAAAATCAGAAAATACCATATTTTTCACCTCAAAAATATATAAAAGCTCATTTACAAACTTTACTAAAAGCTCCTCTTTTGATACAGCAAAAATCTTTATATCCTGGGATTCTTTCGTTTTTATATCTCCATCTATAAGTTCAGAAAAGAGGGCTTTTCCTAAGATTTCAAACACCTTTTCAGGAGCAGCTGCCCCTATCTCTATACCTAAATCAGCTGTATGATCAAATAAATGATATCCTTCTTTCATTATACCTAATTTTAATAATTTATTTTTTAGTGTCAAATAATGTTCGCCTTTCCAATAAATTTTACCACAATTTGGACATCTTTTAAATAGGTAATCACACTTTTTTAATTCTGAGGGTAAAATTTCTTCTAGTTCTTCGCTTGAAATATCCTCTAAAGGGGAGTTACACGCTCCACATCTGGTATAAATATCTTCTTCAGTTACATTAAGGTTAAGCTTTTGAAAAATTTCTTTCAATCTAAGGTCATTTTTTCTTTCAGTGAGGTAAAGAACCCATGGGAGCTTAGGGAGATTATTAATCTGAGATATAAGAATTCTTTCTTCAGATTTTGCTATCCGAATAGCCTTATTGTAATCTTCTCTTAGGTAAGTAGTATCAAAACCTAATATTCGTAAATAATTTACAAGTTTTGGTATCCCAAAAACAAGAAACTTTGGTTTTTTAATATTTGTGCCAGACACCTCTTTTTTTTATTTTATTTTAACCATTAATCATATCCATGTCAAGAATTTTGATATTTTTACATACCCCAAAATCTGGCACACATTTACCACTTATAAGTATTTATTATCTTTTCTGCTCCATAAATCTAAACATTACAAAAACCAAAACAAATACCACAACAAGTAAAACATAAGAAGTAGCAGAAGCTTCTGCAAAATTGAGTCCCATAAAAGTCTTTCTATAGATAAAATAACTCAGTACCTCTGTGGATACCCCAGGACCTCCTCGAGTCATCACATAAATAAGATCATAAGTTCTAAATGCAAAAATAGTTCTTATAAGGAGAGTAACAATAATGACAGGTTTCATAAGGGGGATAGTTATAAATAAAAGTCTTTGCCATTCATTCGCCCCATCTATAGTTGCCGCCTCATAAGGCTCTTTCGGTAATGATACGAGTCCTGCAAGCAAAAGAAGAATCATAAAAGAGATCTGCTGCCATATATCTACAAAAAGGACACTCCAAAAGGCCCCTTTTGGAGAGCCAAGCCAATTGATTGGTCCTATACCAAAAAGTGAAAGAAAATAATTCATTATACCCAAATCAGGGTGTAATAACATCTTCCATACTAAACCTACGGCCACGGGACTTAAAAGCATAGGGATAGTAAGAATTGTATAGTAAACGCTTTTAAACTTTATATCTCTATTTAACATAAGAGCAATAATAAAACCTAGTGTGAACTCTATAGAGACAACAGCTATTACAAAGGAAATCGTTACAATCAATGAATTCCAAAAGTAAGAATCACTTAAAGCATTTAGGTAGTTTTGAAAACCTACAAATAAATGAAATCCAGGGGTAACAAAAGTATAGGCATAAAAACTTGCAACCAAAGAATATATAAGAGGAAAGGCTACTACAGCAGCCAAAACGACCACTGTAGGAGCCAAAAATCCATACCCTGCTATCTTTTCTTGTAATTCAAGAGAATATGTCTTTTTCATTATTTACTAAGCCCTGCCTGTTTTGCAAGTTTTGCAAGTTCTTTTGCCACTCTGTCTAATGCCTTTTTGGTATCTTTTTGCCCTGCACATGCAAGGGAAAGCTCTCTTCCTGTAACTTCTATCATTTGTGCACTATACTGGAATTCAGGAACAGGTTTTGCCTTTGCAAGAAGTTTTTCTACATCTTTATACCATGGGTATTTAGAAAGAACATCTTTATCGTGGAATATATCAACCCTTGTAGGTGCACCCCCTGCCAAAGCTCTTTTTTTAGCAATATCAAATGATTCAACCCATTTTATAAACTCCCATGCCTCTTTTTTGTGAGCAGAATTCTTAGGTATAGCCCATCCCCATCCACCATTTAAACCTACTCCACCAGGCATTGGAGCAAGCGCTACCTTTCCTGCAACCTTAGAGGAGTTTGGATCATCAAGTTGTGCAAGCATCCAGTTGTATGTAATCATACTAAATGCTTTACCTTGAGACATAACTCTAAAAGAATCATCAAGATTAAAAGATAATGCTCCAGGAGGTGCTGCCTCCTTTAAGGCCTTTTTATAAAGCTCTACTGCCTTTATTCCTTTGTCATTGTTTATAATAGGTTTCCAATTCTCATCATAAAAATCGCCACCCACAGAGAAGAGATAGTTGCACCACTCCATTACTATTGGATCACCACGTTGTGCCTGCATAGCAGAACCGTATACCCCTGCATTTTTCTGCATAAATGCAGCAAGTTTTACATAACCTTCCACACTATTGGGTAATGCAAGTTCTGTACCATATTCTTTTTTCCATTTTTCCTTTAACTCAGGATTATTCAAAAGGTCTTTTCTATATATAAGGCCCATGGCGTAGTTATACATAGGAATCATGTATAACTTATTCTTATAGTATCCCACCATCTTTAGCATAGAAGGTAGATACACAGAAATATCAAAATTATCCTTTTTTACATATTTACCAAGATCCAATAGCCAACCAGCAGCTGGAAACTCACCTGCCCAATAATTATCAACCTCTAAGAAGTCATATTGACAATTTGGACTCATAAGCTGAGGGACAAGTTTTGCATGCATATCAGAATATTGAACTATTTCAAATTGTACTTTTATACCAGTTTTTGCTTCAAAATCAGGAAGAAGTTTTTCTATAATTCTTGTCTCTGGTACATCTTCCATCAAAGCTTTAAGAGTTACACCTGAAAATCCTACACTTGCCCATAAAAGAAGCATGCCAATAATAAAGATAGAAATCCACAACCTCCTCAACATTTAAGCACCTCCATATGCAAATTTTAAAGATACAGTAAAAACATATACAAATGGTTATTTTTTAAGACCCCACCTCCTTTTTCTTCATTTAATAGCCCCAAAACTCAAACCTCTGACAAGATACTTTTGAATAAAGAAAGAAACTATTACTATAGGTAAATTGGCAAGAACTACTCCTGCTGAAAGCTTTCCAATAAGCACACCTCTTTGGGTCTGAAGGGCAGCAAGTGCCACAGGAATAGTACTTGTCTCTGCACCTGTTAAAACTAAAGCAAATAAAAACTCATTCCAACACATAATAAAACTTAAAACTCCCGCAGACATAACCCCTGGTGCAGCAATAGGAAATACCACAGCAAAAAACGATTTTAATCTGGATGCCCCATCGATAAGGGCGGCTTCCTCTAGCTCTTTAGGTATACCTTCAAAAAACCCCATAAGAATCCACACCAAAAATGGTAGATTAAATGCCATATATGAACTTATTAGGCCAATTCTTGTATTTAACAAGTGTATTGTAGAAAATATAGCAAAAAGTGGTAATATTAAAACTATAGGTGGAAGCATTTGAGTACCTATAATAAGAAATCTTGAAACTGTTCCCCCAGGATTATATCTGGCAAGGGCATACCCTCCTAAAGCCGCTATAGGAATAGAAATTAAAGTAGAAAGTAAGGCTACAGTAAAACTATTAAAAAACTTCAGGGCAAAATTATTTTCTTTAAATAATAAAATGTAATTCTTCAATGTTGGTGGAAATATTAATTTAGGGGGAATTTCATATGCAATAACATCTGTAGCAAAACTTGTTCTAAGAGTCCATAAAAGCGGCAATAGTATTATAAGTGAAAAAATTATAAGTATTATGTGTGCAGCTATGTTCCAATATCTACCTTCTTTGTCTAATTTTTTCATTTTCATAGCTATTTTCCCACCTTAAACATAGCTAATAGTTCTTTATGTAGACCTGGGGTAGCACATAATATATCACCCTTCGAAAGGGAAAAATCCGCCCCCTCTATATCAGTAACAATAGCGCCTGCTTCCTGTAATATAACTATCCCCGCTGCGAGGTCCCATGGAGAAAGACCCCATTCCCAATAACCATCAAAGGTTCCTTCTGCCACATAACAACACTCAAGGGCAGAGCTACCAAAAGACCTGATTTCTTGAGCATTATTTAGGGCTTTTTCTACACTCTTAATTACTTTTGGAAGATAGCTTCTGTCATATGGCCATCCTGTAATAAGCATACTTTCTCTCAAAGAAGATATGTCTGATACATGTATCTTCTTATTATTTAGGTATGCCCCTTCTCCTTTAATCGCCCAGAACAATTCTTTAGATATTGGATTATAAACCACACCTATTTTCGGTATATTATCTTCCCAATATCCAATAGATACAGCAAACATACCAAAACCATGTACAAAATTTAATGTTCCATCTAAGGGGTCTACATAAAATGCAGTATCAGCCTCTATATTCTTCTTCTCCTCTGCTATGATAGGAATTTTAGGAAATTTATCTGATAAAATCTTAATTATTATATCTTGAGCCCTTTTATCTACCTCTGTAACAAGGTCTGCATTCATGCTTTTTTGAGTAACTTTAAATTCTCTCGTCTTGAAATACTCCTTTAGTTCTGCACCTGCCCTCTTTGCAGCCTCAATCATTACATCCTTTAATTTAGTGTACACAGACACCTCCTGTTACATTTATTGCCTGTCCTGTGAGAAAATCTGCATCTTCTGATGCCAAAAACAGGACTACCTTCGCTACATCTTCTGGATAACAAAGCCTTCCTAAAGGAGTCATCTTTATGTACTCTTCCCTTACCTTTTCTGGATCATCTATTCCTCTTAGCTTTGCCTCCCATACTACTTCTCTATCCTGCATACTCGTTTTCACAAAACCTGGACACACAGAGTTTACATTTATACCATATGGTGCAAGTTCCTTAGCAACTGCCTGCATAAATCCCAGTACTGCAAACTTTGATGCAGAATAATGGGCAAGTAATGGTGCACCCAATTTTGCTGCCATTGAAGCAGTAGTAACAATTTTTCCTTTTTTCTGCTTCATCATATAAGGCGCCACTGCTTTTGTTACAAAAAATACCCCTTTTGCATTTACATTCATATTAAAATCCCATTCTTTTTCTGCAAGTTCCCAGAAATGATTCATTGTAGAGACCCCTGCATTATTAAGAAGGATATCTATTTTTCCAAATTTTTCTATCACATCTTTTACTACATTATTCACCATATCTTCCTTTGTTACATCAAGCACATGGCTCAAAGAGGAAGGGGAATATTTCTTTACTATTTCTAAGGTTTCAGATAGTGCCTCTTCATCTATATCACAAAGAATCATTATTGCCCCTTCTTTTGCAAATTTTTCTGCTATCGCCCTTCCTATCCCTCTACCAGCTCCAGTGAGTAAAGTAATCTTATTCTCTACCTTTCCCATATGGCTACCCCCGAATATTGTTTACCTTATTCATAAGCGACCTAACCCTTTCAGGGTCCACCTGATTCCATGTAATCCCGTCATACTTAAGGCTTGTTCCTACAATTGCACCATCTGCAAATTTAAACATCTCTTCTGCATTTTTTTCATTAAACCCTGTGTTTACAAATACGGGTACATCTACTTCTTCTTTTACTCTTTTAACCATATCTGGTGTAGGTGGTGCACCTGTCATAGGACCAGATACCAATATTACATCAGCTAGAGAAGAAAATACCGTACTTTTTGCTATAACTTCTAAAGGTCTCCTATCGAGATTGTAGGCAAACTCTGCAGATATATTAAAAAATACTGCAATATCGTCTGCATCTATTAATCTTCTATATCTATATAGCTCACCTACCTTTGTATTCCATAGGCCCATATCTGATACGAAAACCCCTGTTACTATCTCCCTTATAAACTTTGCACCTGTGGCCTTGGCTATAGCAAGGGCAGCTTTTGGGTCCCAAAGTACATCTATACCAAATGGGACCTTTATTTTATCCAATAAGGAACCAATAATACTGCTCATCGTAGCCACGGTTGCAAAATCTGCTTCAAAATTGTAGGGACGGTCATTTTCATTGCAAAACATTACACCATCTATTCCTCCATCCTGAAGGGCAATAAGGTCCTTTTCTACCACATCTTTTAAGTAATTTATGCCCTTTTTATCATCATACATAGGTGCAGAGGGAAGTGGGGGGAAATGTATCATACCTATTACAATCTTTCTTTTATTAGGAAAAATCACTTTTAATAAACTCATATAAACCTCCTTTATGCAAGAATTAATCTAACACCTCTTTTTTCAATTGCATTCACAAAATTCTTATCTAACCCACTATCTGTTATAATTATCTCTACATCATCTATATCTGCCACTTTAGATAGAGCAACCTTGCCAAATTTTGTATGGTCAGATACTGCTATAACCTGTTTGGCATTTTCTATAATACCTTTCTTAATCCCTACCTCAAATAGAGAAGCATTTGTAATACCCTTTTTTAAGTCTATTGCATCTACTCCCAAAAAGGCCTTCTCCGCGCTAAATTTACTCATTATCTCTAAGGCAAGGTCCCCTCCTATACTATAATAACCAGGCCTCACTACCCCTCCTATTATGATAGTTTCCACATCTGCAAATTTTCCAAGTTCTTCTGCTATCTTTACATCACATGTAATTACCCGAACCCCTTTCTTCTGATAGAGAAGTTTTGCAATTTGGAAACATGTAGTTCCAGAATCCAAAATAATACTATCCCCATCTTCTATAAATTCCAACGCCTTTTTTGCAATTCTTTTTTTCTCTTCAAGGTTTTTATCAAGCTTAAGGTCAAACATGAGCTCAATACCTACTTTGTTAGATCTCAAGACTATACCACCATGTACCCTCTCTACCATATCATTTGCCTTGGCAATTTCGTTAAGATCTCTCCTTATTGTAGATTCAGAGACACCAAGTAAAGATGAAAGATAGGAAGTAGATGCATTTCCCGTTTGACTTAATATATTCATAATCTTTTGAAACCTTTCTGTTTTCCTCAAACTAATCCCTCCTTTGCGTATTATATCACTATATTCAATCAAAGTCAATCATTTTTTGATTTTTATTGAATGAAAATTATAATAAATGATTGAATATCTAAAAATATCAATCAAAAATCGACTAGAAATCTTTAATTAAAATAAATTCAATTTCAAAAAAGTACAACCTAATCTAAATAAATAACCGAAAATAGAATATTAAAATTGTTCTAAACTAAAAATTTGTATTTTCTATTTATTTGTATTATAATGTAAATATGAGTACAGCACTAAAATATGAAGAGATAAAATTTTGTCCTAGATGTGGTCACCTACTAGAAGAAAAAGAAATTCATGGTAGAAAGAGAAAATATTGCCCTTCATGTGGGTTTGTATTTTTTAGAGATCCAAAAGTAGGTGCGAGTGTGTTAGTAGAACATAATAATAAGATTCTCCTTGTAAAAAGGGGTATCCAACCTCATAAGGGGAAGTGGTGTCTTCCTGGAGGATTTGTAGAATTTGATGAAACCCCAGAAAATGCAGCTATTAGAGAATGCAAAGAAGAGACAAATCTGGATGTGAAAATAGATAAGCTCTTAGGCATTTATCCTTACATAAATGATCTTAGAGGGCCTGGGATACTGATAGCATATAAGGTAAAAATAACAAATGATATAAAAAGACTAAAACCTGGAGATGATGCAGCGGTAGCAAAATTTTTCTCCCCAGAGGAACTGCCCCCTATGGAAGAGATAGCATTTAGAACCAATAGAGAAATCATATTAAACTGGCTAAAGGAGAAGCAGGGTGAGAAAAAATAAACTTTTGTTTTTTATCTATAGTATTCTTTTCTCTTTGTTCTTTTTTTCTCCTCTTTTGGGATACACACTTACCTTAAGTCCCAATCGACCTACTATAGGATTAGCATTAGGAGAAGGAGGAATGAGAGGATTTGTGCATATAGGTGTAATAAAAGAGCTTCTTTCAGAAGGGTATAATATTAACTATATAGCAGGAACAAGTATAGGGAGTATGGTTGGAGGGTTGTATGCCTTATGGGGAGATATAGATAAGGTAGAAGATTTTATGCTCAACTTAGATTTTGATGATTTTATAAAAATTGGAACAAATAATTTAAAATTCAAAAATTTTGGAAACCAACCATACCTCACTTTATACTTCGATTTATTAAACAAAAAAACAAAAATTTCATTCTTAAGTGGTATTATAAGTTCCATAAAGATAAGGGATGCCTTTGATGAAATAACAAACAGGGCTATTATAGATTATGAGCTTTCTTTACCATATAAGGCAGTAGCAACAGATCTCATATCAGGAAAAAAGATTACCATAGGAAGTGGAAGACTATCTAATGCAATAGCAGGTAGTATATGTGTACCAGGATTTTTTACCCCATTACCCTATGGAAAAATGTATTTAATCGACGGAGGCATTAAAGATCCTGTACCTATAGATATTGTAAAAGAGATGGGGGCAGATATAACTATTGCTGTAGCACTAAGGGGTATATCAACCAATGAAAAGGTTTCGGTGGATAATGCAGTATCTATAATTGAACGCTCTATGTTTATTATGATTGAAGATAAAACAAAGGAATCGATAAAAAATGCAGATATATTAATCGCACCCAAACTTAAGGTAAAAAGCCTTAACTTTGATATAAGTAAAGGAGAAAGGGAGAAACTTATAGAACTCGGAGAAAAAGAGATGAAAAAAGCCCTTCCGCTTCTTGAAAGAAAGCTTAAAAACAAAAGAAAATAACCTAAAAGGATAGGAACTCTTCTCCGGAAAATGCATTTTTGTAATGTCTTATACCTGAAGGCATTACTGTAATAATATCAAACCGATAGAGACAATCCATTAGCCCATATTTCTTAAGGTAAAAAAACGCTGACCTAACTATATGTAGTCTCTTCTTATAGGTTATAGCATCCTCAGGTAGGCCAAATTTTTCAGAACTTCTTGTTTTTACCTCTACAAAAACCAATACATTATCATCTCTTACAATTAAGTCTAGCTCTCCGAATGGTGTTCTAAAATTTCTTTCGATAATTTTATAACCCCTTTTACGTAAAAAAAGCTCTGCCGCTTTCTCTCCTTTTTTCCCGATCTCTTTTAAATTTGACAAGGCTTATAGCTCCTTCTATGGAAAGGGGTAAGCCCTTTTTTAGAAATCATACTTATATGATATTTTGTAGGATAGCCCTTATTTTCTGACCATCTATATTCTGGGTAAAACTTATCTAACTTTTTCATTATCCAATCTCGTGTTACTTTTGCTACAATAGAAGCAGAAGCAATAGATATACTTTTCCTTTCTCCTTTTATAAGCTTTATTTGCGGAATATTTAAATCTTTAAGCAAAAGGGCATCTAATAGTAGATAATCAGGAGAAGGAGTAATAGAGGTAATTTCTCTTATACCATAAAGTGTGGCATTATATATATTAACCTTATCTATAATAAGAGGGGCCACAATCCCAACAGATACCTTTTTTGCCTTTTTTAGAATTTTAAAATAGAGCCTTTCCCTTTCTTGGGGGGATAAAACCTTGGAATCCCTCGCCTCCTCTACTACCTCATCTTTTCTATATATCACTCCTGCAACAACTAATGGGCCAGATAAGGCACCTCTTCCTGCCTCATCTATGCCCATTATGTCTTTATATCCAAGCTCCCATAACATATTCTCATAATAAAGAAGCTTGTTCATTTAATATAAAACTTTAATATGGGTTATAGGCCAATATGTAAATACCACTTTTCCTAAGATATTCTTTCGTGGGGCAAATCCCCAAAAACGACTATCATCACTATTTTCACTATTATCCCCAAGCATATAGTATTTACCAGGTGGAACTTTTTGCTCACCCACCCCATAAGGACCTATAGCATAGTATCTTATATGTGAGACCTTTTTATTATCCCAAAGTTTACCATTTATATAAATCTTACCATCTTTTATCAAGATAGTATCTCCAGGAAGACCTATTAATCTTTTTACAAGAATTTTAGGTTCTTCCGGAGATTTGAATACCACTATATCTCCCCTCTGTGGAGGGGTAAAATAGTACCAGAACTTCAGGGCTATAACCCTATCCCCTGGCATTATAGTGGGAATCATAGAACCTGTTGGTATATAAAAGGTCTGTAATATAAAGGCCCTTATAATTAATGCCAAAACTAATGCTATGGCAATAGTAACAAGTGTCTCTTTTACCTGGGCAAGAAAGGTCTTTTTCATCTTAATTCCTTAAGTTTAGCCTTCTTTCCAATCTTATCTCTAAGATAGTAGAGCTTAGCCCTTCTAATTTTTGCTCTCTTAAGAATTTCTACCTTTACTAATCTTGGAGAATGTAAAGGAAAAACCCTCTCTATAGCTATACCTTGGGATACCTTCCTTACGGTAAAAGTCTCTCTTGTGCCCCCACCTCTTCTTCTGATTACAACTCCCTCAAATGGCTGCACCCTTTCTTTTTCATCTTCTACGACCTTTACATAGAGTTTTACTGTATCTCCAACTTTGATTTCAGGTAGATCATCTCTTAGATACTCTTTTTCAATCTCTCTTATTATCTCGTTCATGTGACACCTCCTCTCCGAGTCTTTTTTCTATATCTCTCAATATTTCCCTCTCTTTGTCTGAAAGATTTGCACTTTTTAAAAGATCCGGCCTTCTTATAAGTGTTCTTATAATAGACTGGGTCTTTCTCCATTTCTCAATCTCCTGATGATTACCGCTCAATAAGACCTCTGGTACTTTTTTCCCTTTAAATTCCTTAGGTCTTGTATAATGAGGGTAATCCAAAAGACCTCTATTAAAAGATTCCCATTCCAATGAATCTTTATTCCCCAGCACCTTTGGCACCATTCTTGATACAGCATCTACCATTACCATTGCAGGGATTTCTCCTCCTGTAAGGATATAATCCCCTATAGAGATCTCCTCTATAGGGAAAAAATCATAAATTCTTTCATCTATTCCTTCATAATGTCCGCAAATTACAATAATTCTCTCATATTCTGCAAGTTCTACCGCCACCTCTTGAGAAAAAACTCTACCCTGGGGAGACATAGAGATCATTTTAGGGGAAAGAGGACTTATTTTTTTTAGGTATTTTAAGGCCTTGTATAGGGGTTCTATTTTGAAAACCATCCCTGCTCCCCCACCGTATGGATAATCATCTACGGTTTTATGAGGATCTTTTGAAAAATCTCTCAAGTTGTGAATATAAATCTCTACAACCCCTTCTTCCTGAGCCTTACCTATTATACTCTGAGAAAGAGGGGTAAACATTTCAGGAAAAATAGTAAGTATATCAAATCTCATATAAGACCCTCTATAACATTTATAATTATTTTCTTTTCTTTTGGGCAAACCTCTTTTATAAACTCTTTTACTGCAGGGACCAATACCTCTTTCTCCCCATTTTTAATAACATAAATATCACTTGCCAAACCCTCTATTATATTTTCAAGTGTACCTATAAAAATACCGTCCTCTGAAAAAACCTTACTACCTATTAGATCATCAATAAAATATGTATCTTCAGGAAGAGAAATTACCTCTTCCTCAGGTACCTCAAGGTAAAATCCTCTAAGCTTTTCTGCATCAGAAATTGTTTCTATATCTTCTAATCTAAAAAGCCAAACATTTCCTTTATAAGGTTTAACTTCCTTTATTTTAAAAAATTGCCTATCTTTCTCTGATGAGACATACACACCGGAAAGTTTATAAAACCTCTCTGGGGAAAAGGTGAGGGCATAAACCTTCAAATGACCTTTTGTTCCCCAATGAGATATAATCTTTCCTATTGCTCTAAAAGAAGTTTTATCCACCTTTTTAGTCTATAATCTCTACTGTTGCCCTTTTTCCTTCTTTTATAGCTGCAGCCTTTATAACAGTCCTTATAGCCTTAGCAATCCTACCTTCTTTCCCTATAATCTTACCTACATCTTCAGGTGCTACTTTTACTTCAAATATTACAGAGCGAGAACCATCCACCACATTGATATTTACCTCTTCTGGACGGTCTACCAATGCCTTGATTATATATTCAAGTAGTTCTTTCATAAAATAGTACCTCCCTTACACTGTATGTTATATACTAATTCCCGCTTTTTTGACTATATTCTTTGTAGTCTCTGTAAGATGTGCACCATTTTCAAGCCAATATTTTAGCTTTTCTTCATCGATTTTAATCTCCTCTGGACTTGCCCCTATAGGATCATAGTAGCCTATAAGGTCAAGATATTTACCATCCCTTGGAGCCCTTGAGTCTACAGCTACTATCCTGTAAAATGGCCTCTTCTTTGCTCCCATCCTTGTAAGTCTAATTTTTACTGCCAACTATTTCACCTCCTTAACTTAAAATGGTAAAAAATTTGAAATACCTGTTTTTATATTCTTCATCCTCTTTAATTTTTTCATCATCTTCTTCATCTTTTTAAACTGTCCTATCAATCTATTAACATCTGAGATTTCTGTGCCACTTCCCCTGGCGATTCTCTTTCTTCTGCTTGCATTTATTATTTCTGGATGTCTTCTTTCCTCTCTTGTCATAGAATTAATTATAGCCTCTATCTTGACAAGCTCTTTCTCATCTACCTGCGGAAGCTTTCCTCCAGGGGAAAGTCCTGGAACCATACTCAAAAGGTTATCTAAGGGACCCATCTTTTTTATCTGATGGAGTTGATCCAAAAAATCCTCAAAATTAAACTGATTTTTTGCAAACTTTTTTGCAGTCTCTTCTTGTTTTTTCTTATCCTGCGTCTTCTCGATCTTTTCAATAAGGGTAAGCATATCCCCCATTCCAAGAATACGAGAGGCTATTCGGTCAGGATAGAAAAACTCTAAATCTTCTATTTTCTCTCCTACACCAATAAGCTTAATAGGTTTTCCTGTGATCTCACGGATAGAAAGTGCTGCACCCCCCCTTGCATCTCCATCCATCTTTGTAAGTATAAAACCTGTAATATTGAGCCTCTCATTAAATATCTTTGCAACATTAACTGCCTCTTGTCCTATCATTGCATCTATAACCAAAAGGATCTCTCGAGGGTTAAACCTTTTTTCCATCTCCTCAAGTTCAGTCATCATCTCTTCATCTACTTGAAGCCTACCTGCGGTATCTCCTATTACCACATCAAAACCCTCTTTTTCTGCCTTCTTTATAGCCATTTCCAAAAGCTTTAAAGGAGAGGTTTTACCACTTTCATCTATTACATAAGGTACGCCTACTTTTTCAGAAATTATGGCAAGTTGCCTTGATGCTGCAGGCCTTTTCACATCAAGCCCTACAAGAAGAGGTCTCCTACCTTTTTCTTTCTTTAAGAAATTAGCCAACTTGCCAGTTGTAGTTGTTTTACCTGAACCCTGAAGGCCTACCATAAGCATAAGAAAAGGATACGGTTCCTTTATGGAAATCCCTTTAGAGGTCTCCCCGAGAAGGTAGATAAGTTCATCCCTCACTATTTTTACAATCTGTTGGGCAGGAGTAAAGCTTTCCAAGACCTCTTTACCTAAGGCCTTTTCTTTTACCCGAGAGATAAAGGTTTTTACAACCTTATAATTTACATCTGCCTCTAAAAGTGCAACTCTTATCTCTTTAAGGACCGCATCTACATCCTTCTCGCTAAGCTTGGCCTTTCTTTTTAATTTTTCAAATATTCCTTGCAATTTCTGACTTAAAGAATCAAACATATTACCCCTCAATTTACTTATATAGACAAAGGCTATATAAGTATATAAAAAATCTGCAATTATGTCAACTAAAAATTTAAGAATATTCCAAAATATATTTTATATCTCATAAAAACTTTATCTAAATCTATTTTCTGGATGACTATCCCTTTACAAAAAAGGAAAAAAAGTGATATAATTAGCATGAAATAAACTAAAACTATCTCCTTTAAATCAAAAAAGGAGAAAAATTTGGAAAGGAGGCTTTATTATGAAAGGTGCAAAACTATTAGTATTAACAGTTATTTTTAGTCTCTTACTGAGTACACTTGCATTTGCAGGGCTTTCTGGGAAACTTGAGATTTTTAGTTGGTGGACAGCAGGGGGTGAGGCAGAAGGTTTAAATGCCCTGTTTAATCTTTACCACAAATTATATCCTAATGTAAAGATTATTAATGCCACAGTTGCAGGTGGTGCAGGAACAAATGCAAAAGCTGTACTTAAGACAAGGATGCTTGGTGGAGATCCGCCTGATTCCTTCCAAGTACATGCAGGCCATGAACTTATTGATACCTGGGTAAAGACAGGATATATGGAACCTGTAACATTTTTATATAAGAAAGAAGGCTGGGAAAAGGTTATGCCTCCTGGCATATTAAATATCGTAAAATACAAAGGTGACTACTGGTCTGTTCCTGTAAATATCCATAGGGCAAATGTACTTTGGTACAGCAAACCTGTATTTGAAAAATACAATATCACTCCTCCAAAGACCTTTGATGAATTCTTTGCAGTATGTGAAAAACTCAAAAAAGAGGGTATAGTACCTATTGTAATGGGAACAAAAGATGGATGGGAAGCAGGTCATGTGTTTGAAACATTCCTTATTGGAACATTAGGCGCAGAAGGTTATAAAGGTCTATGGACAGGCAAGACAAAATGGTCTGACAAGAGAGTAGCAGAGGCTTTGGTTCTTTTTGATAAAATGCTAAATTATGTAAATACAGACCATTCTGCACTTACATGGGATGAGGCAGGACAGTATCTCATTGAAGGAAAAGGTGCTATGATGATTATGGGAGACTGGACCAATGGTTGGTTTATGTCCAAAAAATTCGAAGATTACGGATGGACATTGGCGCCTGGGAATCAGGGCATATTTGATGCACTCTCTGATAGCTTTGGTCTTCCAAAAGGCTGCAAACATAGAGATAATGTTGTTGCTTGGTTAAAGCTTCTTGGTTCTAAAGAAGCACAAAAGGCATTCAATATGAAAAAAGGTTCTATTCCTGCAAGAACAGATGTAGATATGTCAGACTTCAATGCATACTTACAGTCCTGTGCAAAGGATTGGAATAAGGACAAAATCGTACCAAGTGTAATACATGGTGCTGCAGCAAGCGCAGGATGGGCAACAGAATATAAAGATGCTATAGCACTCTTTGTAGCAAAAAGAAATGTGATAAAAACCCAAAGAGCCCTTGTAATGGCAGCAGAAGACGCTGGGGTTGACCAATAAATTTCAAGTATTAGCTTAAAGGGGGCATATGCCCCCTTTAATTTTATGTAAAGGAGATAAAAATAAAAATGAGGAAACTAAATCAAGATAGATTTTATGCGATTTTATTTGTGCTTCCCTCAATAATCGCCATTTTTATTTTTATATATATGTTTATTGGATGGACAGGTTATATCTCTATGACCAAATGGAATAATGTAATCCCCAACTTAAAATTTGTAGGGCTTAAAAATTATATAAGACTATTTCAGATAGAAAGATTTCAAATAGACCTTCATAACACCCTTGTATTTACAGTCTTATTTATCACATCTTGCATTGTTTTAGGATTGGGACTTGCCATCTTGCTTGATCAAAAAATAAAGGGAGAAAGTATCTTTAGAAGCATCTTCTTGTTTCCTATGTCTCTTTCATTTATCGTAACAGGGGTAGTATGGAGATGGCTCCTAAATCCTGGAAGTACGCAATTAGGAAGTGTAGGAATAAATCAGCTATTTGATATGTTAGGTCTTGGTTTCTTAAAATCAGGATGGTATACTGACCCAAATATAGGAATAAAAGCTGTGGTCATCGCAGCTGTTTGGCAGCTTTCAGGGTATACAATGGCTATGTATCTTGCAGGTCTTAGGGGGATATCCTATGAACTAAGAGAGGCGGCACAGGTAGATGGGGCAACGCCTGCACAAGTTTATAGATACATTATTCTCCCATTATTAAAACCTATTACTATAGGTGCTGTTATTATTTTAGGGCATATATCTCTCAAAATTTTTGACCTTATAATGGCAATGACAGGGCCGGGTGAAGGATTTTCAACAGATGTGCCTGCATACTTTATGTATGACACCACATTCAGAGGAAACAAATTTGCAAGAGGAGCAAGTATAGCAATAGTTATGCTAATAATGGTAGGGGTACTTGTTATTCCATACCTTATATATAATGCACGCCGTGGGGAGGTGGGAGAATAATGAGCAAAAAACCAATAATCTATGCTATACTCATTTTTCTTGCAATAATCTATCTGATACCTGTATATGTACTATTTGCCACGAGTCTGAAAAGTTTTTCCGAAGTAAGTTTGAAAAATATGTGGCATCTCCCCAAACATATTACCTTAGAGAGTTTTAAAGATGCATGGCTTGGAAATGAAGATAAGGGCTATAGAGGACTTAAGGGGAGTTTTTTAAACAGTTTATACCTTGTAATACCTGCAACAATCATTTCATCCTTCTTGGGTTCTATGAATGGTTATGTATTTAGTAAATGGAAATTTAAAGGTTCTGACTTTATCTTTCCACTTATCCTTTTTGGTATGTTTATACCTTATCAAAGTATTCTCATACCACTTGTTCAGGTACTTAGAAAAACAGGGCTTTATGGCTCTATCCCTGGACTTATCTTTACACATGTAGTATATGGTATCCCTATTACAAGTCTAATCTTTATGAATTATTACCAAGGGGTACCAGGAGAACTCGTTGAGGCAGGAAAGATAGATGGTGCAAACTTTTTAGGAGTATACAAACACATACTCTTACCCCTCTCTATGCCAGCATTTGCAGTAGTTATGATATGGCAGTTTACATCTATCTGGAATGACTTTCTCTTTGGGCTTATCGTAACCCCAAATCCATCTGTACAGCCTGTGACAGTTGCCCTTAATAATCTGGCAGGAAGCTACATAGTACAGTGGAACATACAAATGGCAGGGGCATTACTTGTAGCTATTCCTCCTCTTTTGGTATATATATTCTTTGGCAGATACTTTTTAAGAGGATTGCTTGCAGGGTCACTTAAGGGTTAAGGATTGACAAAATGAAAAAAATCTATTATTATATTAAAATATTATTTTAAGGGAGGTATGCATTATGAAAAAATCTAAGCTTTTTATGATTGTCAGTCTTACCCTTGTAGGATTACTGCTCTTTTCTGGTCTTTCTTTTGCTAAAGTAAGGCTTTCACTTAAGTCTGCAAACACCGCATCAACCTATTATGCCTTTGCAGTAGGTATGGCAAAGGCCATTATGGCAGGCGCACCAGATGTAGATGTAATAGTAGAGGAGAGTCTTGGTTCTGTTGCAAATGTAAAGGCATCAAAAACAAGAAAAAACTACATCTTTACATCTACTGTATCTAACATACTAAAGGCCTTCAACAAACAAGGAAAATTCAAAGAAGGTGGATATGAAAAGATTCGCGCCCTTTGGCCTATACCTGGGATTGTAATGCATTGGGTAGTAAGAGAAGATAGTGGCGTAAAAACCTTTGAAGATTTAAAAGGTAAGCCATTTATTCCTGGAGGCCTTGGAAGCTCTGGAGAAGCAATTACTCTTGATCTTTTTAAAACTTTAGGCATTCTTGATAAGGTAAAGATTGTAAGAGTAGCACTTAAAGAAGCAACAGATGCTGTAAAGAATAAAAAAGTAGTAGGTTTTGCTACATCTTCACCTCCACCAAGCCCTGCAATTACAGAACTTGCTGCAACAGTAAAAATTAGATTACTTTCCCTAAATGATGATGACTGGAAGAAGTTTAAGAAGAAATATCCTGTATTTACAAGATTTACAATTCCGTCTGGTATCTATCCCGGTGTTGATTATGATGTAAAAACCTTCTCTAACCCTGTAGGAACATACACAACTTCTGATCTACCTGAAGATATTGCCTACAAAATTACAAAGGCATTCTGGGAAAACAGAAAAATCATGGAAGAGATGCATCCATTTGGAAAGATGTTGAATATCAATGACATCGTAAAGTTAGGTGCACCACTTCATCCAGGTGCAATAAGATATTACAAAGAAATAGGTATAAAAATACCAGAGAATCTTATTCCAAAGAAATAAAATTTGTAAGGACGGGGTATGCCCGTCCTTACTTATAATGCAAGGAGATATATGAAAAAACCCAAAAAAGACTATCTACCTATAATAAGAGATGTACTATCATTTATATTTGTCTTTTTCCATTTATACCTTGTATTTTCAGGACTTATCCCTAATATTATTCAAAGAAGTATTCATATTGCCCTAAGTTTACCTCTCATATTCTTATACTTTCCCCCAAAAAAGACAAAAAATGAACTTATAAGGGATATCATTCTATCTGTATTAAGCTTTTCCTCTGCAATCTATATTACACTTTTTTATGAGAAGATCACCTATCAATATGGAATAATGGAAGGAAAGATCCAAGAAATTCTTGCAATTATAATGATAATAATGATACTTGAAGGAGCAAGACGTTCCGTAAAACCAGCCTTACCCATTATAGCAACACTTTTTTTGCTCTATGCCTTCCTCGGACACCTTTTGCCTGGTTATTTTGGACATGTAAAATTTGAACCTACCTCTATATTAGGAATGCTATACCTTACAACAAACGGAATTTGGGGGATAATCGTAGGGATTTCTGTAAATATTATAGCAATTTTTGTGATACTTGGAGCAATGCTTGTGGTAAGCGGAGGTGGAGAGGGTTTTATAAAATTTTCACTTAAAATAGCGGGAAGATTTATAGGAGGACCCGCCAAAGTAGCAGTAATATCAAGTGCACTTTTTGGAAGTATATCAGGGAGTGCATCTGCCAATGTAGCATCCACAGGAGTTTTTACTATCCCTATGATGAAAAAAATCGGATATGATAAAGCGTTTGCAGGGGCAGTAGAGGCAACTGCATCATCAGGAGGTCAAATCATGCCTCCCATTATGGGCGCAGGGGCCTTTATCATGGCAGAGCTCATCCAAATACCATACCTAAAGATCGCACTTTCTGCAACTATTCCCGCTTTACTATATTTTTACTCAGTAGGTGTTGGCATACATTTTTATTCTCTAAAAGAGGGAAAATCAGGACTTCCCCCAGAAGAGATTCCATCTACCCTTGATACAATAAAATCATCTTTATTTTTTATAGTACCGCTAATAACTCTTATAGTACTGTTGATAAAGGGTTATACACCACAATATGCCGCTTTTTGGACTGTGGTTGTAACACTTTTCATGTTTCCCCTTTCTACATCATGGAATATAGATCTAAAATCTATTTGGCAAAAATTATACAAAGGAGTAGTAAGTGGTGCAAGACAGGCGGCAATCATAGGGAGTATCACTGCATGTGCCCAAATCATTATAGGTATAATAAATCAGACAGGCCTTGGTGTAAAGCTTTCAAGTTTTATTCTCGATTTTAGCAAGGATAACCTATTTTTGGCACTCTTACTTACTATGATTACATCTCTTATATTAGGGATGGAGGTCCCAACAACTGCCGCATATTTGGTAGCTGTAGTAATAGGTGGACCAGCCCTTATAAAGTTAGGCATACATCCTCTTGCAGCACATCTTTTTGTATTCTATTTTGCTATAATATCTGCCATTACTCCTCCTGTATGTGGTGCTGTATATATAGCAGCAGGAATAGCAGATGCAAATTGGGTAAAAACAGCAAAATTTGCACTACTTTTAGGTTTTTCGGCCTTTATAATTCCATACTTATTCGTATATGATAATTCTCTTCTTTTACTTTCCAGCCCCTTAAATATAATATATTCACTTATTAGAGCTATCATTGCTATAACGGTAATAAGTGCAGCAGGTATGGGATATTTAAAATCTACTCTCACTTTATGGCAAAGAATAGTTTTACTTATAGTGGGGGTTCTACTCCTTATAAAAGCCTTCTATTTAAATATTTTAACCCTAGGAATCATATCCATCTACTTATTATATATCTATTTTAAAAAACCTTAAAAATCATTCCTTATCATTAGACAAAAAATAATAAAATTTACCAAAAAAAGTTCCGATAAAAATAACAGAAGAATCTACCATGGACGGTAGATAAGATTCCAAGGAGGGATAAAAGATGGAGATTGTAAAGGATAGTTTAGATTTTACCTCTTTTCACCTATCTGCCTCTGAGAAACTATTTGCCAAAGAAAAATTTATTCAAAATGGCAAAAGTAGCGCCTATCAGAAAACAAGTAAGTATAATCTTTCTCTAAACCTTGACTATACCAGTTTCAGTCTTTCACAAACAAAACTACAAAAGGGAGGGTATGAATCATTAAAAACCCTAAAATGGGCTACCTTAAATCCAGATCTTGCAAAAAAGGTATCTGAACAAATCGATGAACTCTACAAAGATGACCCAGAACTTGCAAAAAAATATCTCATACTTATGGAATTTTTAGAGGAAAACAATCCTGAAGCAGCAGAGAAACTTGCAACAAAAATGGAAAAGGCACTGAAGGTCAAAAACAATCATCTAAAGGCCATGAATCATATAGAAAATAGTATAAAAAATATTGCAGACAAAATACAGAAGGCAAATGCGAAAGACCTACAAAGCATTGCAGAGAGAACCCATATAAAAATTGATTTAAAGTTAGAAATTATGCAAAAAGAAAAAACTGTATCAAAAGAGAATGAAAAAATAGTTACAACATCTACTATGAGGAGCATGAAACTAAGAATGGCAATAGACATACAGGTAACACATACGGCACATAAGGCAGATCCTCTCATCGTAGATTTAGATGGGGATGGGTTTGACCTCTTGCCCCTAAAAGATGGTGTAATGTTTGATATAAATGGAGATGGAAAAAAGGAACTTACAAGTTGGATAACAGGTGATGATGCATTTTTGGCATTAGATAGGAATCTGAATGGTAAAATAGACAGTGGAAAAGAACTTTTTGGAGACCAAAATGGTGCGCTAAACGGATTTTTAGAACTTTCCAAACTTGATTGGGACAAAAATGGCATTTTGAATCTAAAGGACCCCATGTTTAAAAAACTCCTACTTTTTAGAGACCTAAACAGAGACGGAAAATCAGAAAAAGGAGAACTTACACCATTATATAAGGCAGGTATTGAATCTATAAATCTAAATTATTTAAAATTTCATCTTTTTCTAAAAAATTCGGCACTCACATCTCTATCTTACTATCAAAGGGAAAATGGCGAAAAGGGGCAAATAGGTGATTTTGACCTATCTTTTATATAGCCTATAGTCAGGCTTCCTGCCTGACTATACTTAATTTAAATTAGTATATACTCAAAAAACAATGGAGGTGGTGTAAGATGGACATATACAAAACAATAAAAATGAATAAGGTAAAAAATATTGCACTCATTGCACATGATAACAGGAAAGAAGATTTATTAGAATGGGCAAGATTTAATAAAGGCACCCTTTCTAAACATAATCTATATGCTACAGGAACTACGGGACACATACTCACTGAGGAGTTAGGACTCAATATTACAAGATTAAAGAGTGGACCATTAGGAGGAGATCAGCAGGTAGGAGCTATGATAGCAGATGGAAAAATTGATTTTCTCATATTCTTTTGTGACCCCTTAGAGCCTATGCCTCATGACCCTGATGTAAGGGCCCTCATAAGACTTGCTACAGTGTGGAATATCCCATTTGCCTGCAACAGGGCCACAGCAGACTTTTTGATATCCTCTCCACTTATGGAAGAAGAATATGAAAGAAGGCTTATAGATTACGAGGAAAGAAGGAGAAGATTTATAGAAAAACTAAAAGTAACAGAATAAAAAGCTAAGGATAGAATATTTGAGGGACATCGTATTTAGGATGTGGCCCAATTATAGGATCAATAGAATAAGTCTCCTTTATAATATCTTTATTTATTATATCACTTGGCTTTCCGTAGGATAAAATCTTCCCATCTTTCATAATTAGTATTTTATCTGATAAAATACTTGCAAGATTGATATCGTGAAATGTAGCAAGGATAGTGAGAGAATTTTTCCTTTTTTCTCTAAGTAAAATATCTATTATGCGTTTTTGATGATATATATCGAGATGACTCGTAAACTCATCGAGTAAAAGAATCTTTGGTTTCTGGGCAAAAGATTTTGCAATTAGAACCCTTTGCCTTTCTCCTCCACTTAGCGAAAAAAATTTCCTATCCGAAAGGTGTAGAATATGAGCTTTTTCCATAGCATCTCTTACTATTTTCTCATCTTCCAAAAATGTAGTCTCTCGCCTGTATGGCATCCTTCCCAGTGCCACTATCTCTTTTACTTTAAAATTAAAAAAAGTCGTAATATTCTGTGGGACAACTGAGATAGTCTTAGCCCTTTTTTTCATATCAATTCTTCTTAGGTCATTTCCATAAAGAAATATTGAGCCCTTAGAAGGAGTTAGATACCCTGTGATGAGTCGCAAAAGTGTCGTTTTTCCAGAACCATTAGGGCCTATAATACCAAAAATCTCTCCTTCTTCTATGGAAAAGGTTACTTTTTCCATAGAAAATCCATTTTCCTGATAATAAAATGATAGGTTATTTATCCTTAATATATTATCCATTGTAGCCTACTTTCTTTAATAGGTATATAAAAAGTGGTGCACCTATAAGAGAGGTTATAACCCCTATAGGAAGTTCACTTGGTGCAACAACCGTCCTTGCAATATCATCACACAACAACAAAAATATACTCCCACCTAAAATAGATGCAGGCATAACTATCTTATGGTCAGCCCCAACTAAAAGCCTTATTATATGGGGAATAACTAAACCTACAAAACCTATAATTCCAGAAAAAGATACTATCAAGCCTATTAAAAAAGAGGTTATAAAAAATATAATCTTTTTAAGCCTCTCTGGGTCTATACCAAGATTAAATGCTACCTCTTCTCCTAAAGAGATAGCATTTAACTCTACAGAAAAATGCAACAAAAGATAAATTGCAATAATTATAGGACCAAGTATAAACCAAATATTTTCCCACTTCACATGAGAGAGGTCTCCCATAAGCCAAAAAAGTATATCATGCACTTCTCTTCCCGCAAAAGCAATAATAAGTGTTATTAAGGCACTTGCTATAAATCCTACAATAACCCCTGATAATAAAAGATTCTCTATTATCACCCGTCTTCCTAGAAGAGAGAGTCTATAAACCAAAAGCATTGTAACTAAAGCCCCAAAAAAAGAAAAAAGGGGTAGATAAAATACAAAGAATTTTCCTACTATCCTCTGGAGAAAAAATGTAGAGGTGGCACCTAATGCAGCACCAGAAGAGATACCTATAATATATGGATCTGCCAAGGGATTTCTGAATAGGGCCTGGAGGGACACGCCAACAATAGAGAGTGTCCCTCCAGTGATAACAGCCATCACTATTCTTGGTAATCTTAGCCTAAGTATAATAACTCTCGAAGCGCTATCAACATGCCCTCCTTTAAACATAGAGATTATAGTAGTAAGTGAAATCTTTACACTACCTATAGTTACAGAAAAAATCATTAATAATAAAAGAAGTAATGTAAGTACTATTAAAATTATTATTTTTTTATTAAATAAACTACTTTTCATAGAAAAAAGTATAGAGTTTTTCTATTCCCTCTATCAGCCTTGGTCCTGGTCTAAATACTAAATTCTCATCTATAAAATAAATCTTTCCCTCTTTTGTAGCTCTTATATTTTTATATACCTCTTTTTCTGAAAGCTTTTTCTTTGCATCTTCTAAATTCGTCATACTCATTACACCAATGGGTATAACTACTATATCAGGATTTGCCTTTATCACAAATTCAGGACTAATTTTTAGCCATCCGTTTGCACTTACAATATTCTTTCCCCCTGCAAGGGTTATAAGCTCATCTAAAAGTGTTCCTTTTCCAGGTGAATATATAGGTTCATACATACTTCCTATAAAAACCTTTGGTCGCTTATTTAAGGGTATATTTTTGACTTTGGCCTCTATCTTAGCAAGTCTATCCTTAAAACTATTTACAATTTCGCTTGCCTTCTCTTGAGCATTTAGAATCTTGCCCATTAACATTACAGTTTCCAATGTATCTTTTACTGTCTTTGGAGCAAGTACTACAACTTTAAGGCCAAGTTCTCTTATTCTAAGTGCCTCTTTTAACTGAAACCCTCCATAGCAAAATACTATATCAGGTTTAAGGGATATAATTTTTTCTGCATTAAGTGGAACCATTTTTCCTATTTTTTCAATCTTTTTCGCCTCTTCTGGATAATCTGCATAATTCGTAACACCTACTAACCTATCCCCCTTTCCTAATGCAAATATTATCTCTGTATTAGAGGGTGCGCATGAGACAATACGTAAGGGTTCTTTGTTGATGGCAATAGAGGTCCCTGTAGCATCAGTTATAGTGATAGGATAAGAAAAAGCGAAAGAAGACAGTAAAAATAGAAAAATAAATACAAAAATAAAAATAGATTTGAAAGTTTTCATACTTTCCTCCTTTATTTAAATTAATTTTATTTATAAATAAAAAAGGAGCCTCGCAGGCTCCTTTTTTATTACTTCCCTAACCCGCGAAGGAAGTAAATCTGCTCTTTTGAGGTAGGTCTCCTGGCTTCCTGATCCACTCTCCTCCTTCCCAGGTTTCCCCAGTGGCGCCAGAGAGCTTCAACTCAGGTTACAGTGGCGGGACCGCACCGGATTCTCACCGGTTTCCCTTACACCCCAAAAGATATTCAATTTTTTGATACCAAATCTACCTTATCCGTACATATCCAAGATAGTACCTATACCAAACTCCTTTAGAGAATTTTTGTTATCCTGCACCTTTTGCTCTGTGTTGTACTTCAACATCTTGTTCATGAAATCCATATTCTTTTCTGTTACATTTTTCAGCAGATTGTTCATCATATCGATAGATCTGGCATTGAGGGTGACATTTCCCACTCCATTCATGTCACATCCCCCCTTTCTAAAGATATTATATCATAGATAAATATTTTTTCAACCCCTGTTTTATATTATTATACAAGATTAATCAAGGTGTAAAAATTTAGCATTTATAGCTACAACTACAGTACTTAGGGACATCAAAAATGCACCTGCTGCAGGGCTTAATAAGACTCCATACTGATAAAGTACACCTGCTGCCAAAGGTATAGCAATTACATTATATCCTGTTGCCCATGCTAAATTTTGAACCATCTTCCGATAAGTGGATTTAGCTAATTTTATAAGGGTAATCACATCTCGTGGATCACTCTTTATAAGAACAATATCGGCAGATTGAATTGCTATTTCAGTACCTGCACCAATAGCAATTCCTACATCGGCCTGAGTAAGTGCCGGTGCATCATTTATACCATCTCCAGTCATTGCAACAGTAAGTCCACGAGATTGAATCTCTTTTACCTTTTTGGCCTTCTCTCCAGGCAAGATCTCAAAGAAATACTCGGATATTCCAACTTCCTCAGCAACCCATTTTGCAACTTTTTCATTATCACCTGTAAGCATTATAGATTTAATACCCATTTTTTTAAGCATACTTATAGCCTCTTTAGATTCTGGCTTTACTATATCAGAAAGTGCTATAGCCCCCTTCACCTCTTCTTCTATGATAACAAATACTATAGTTTTACCCTGGGAAGATATATCTTCTATCTTTCTATTATTTAATTCATACCCATTATCCTTTAGGTATCCTGGACTTACAACCTTTACATGTTTCCCATTTACTATACCTTCTGCACCCTTTCCAGGGATTGCCCTAAACTTATCCACAGAGAAAATCTTCTTAGAAGCCTTAGTGATACCTTTAGCTATAGGATGCTCCGAATTTGTCTCTATCGATCCTGCATAACTTAATAGCTCTTCTTTTGTTATATCTTCACTAAACAGTACAACATCAGTAATACCAAATTCCCCTTTTGTAAGTGTACCAGTCTTATCAAAAATAACTGCTTGAATATCTTTTGCTCTCTCAAAAGCTATCCTATTCCTTATTAAAAGACCATTTCTTGCAGATATAGCAGTAGATACTGCAACTACTAATGGAACCGCCAAACCAAGGGCATGAGGACAGGTAATTACCATAACTGTAACAGTCCTTTCAAGGGCAAAGGCTATATCTTTTCCCACAATCAGTGCCCATATAAAATAAGTTATAGCTCCTCCTGATAAGGCAATTATAGTAAGCCAAAAGGCTGCTTTTCCTGCGAGATCTTGCGTTTTTGATTTGGTCTTTTGAGCCTCTTTTACAAGCTCTATAACTTGGGAGAGAAAAGAATCCTTTCCTGTTTTAGTAACCTGTACAACAATAGCACCTTCCCCATTTATCGAACCACCTATCACTTTATCAGTGGTTTTTTTCGAAACAGGTTTACTCTCTCCTGTTAGCATAGATTCATCTACAGAGGTCTCACCTTTCACTATGATTCCATCTACAGGTATTTTTTCACCTGGCCTCACAAGCACCTTATCCCCTAGTTTAAGGCTATCAAGAGGGACATCCTCTATCTTATCAGAGGAGATAATCTTGTGTGCCGCTTGTGGCATAAGTTTTGCAAGCTCTTCTAATGCTTGGGATGCGCCCATTACAGATTTCATCTCTATCCAATGCCCCAAAAGCATAATATCTATAAGGGTGACAAGTTCCCAAAAGAAGATTTTTCCCTTCATTCCAAAAACCACAAATGCACTATATGTATAGGCAGTTATGATTGCCACTCCTATAAGTGTCATCATACCTGGATTTTTCTTTTTTAATTCATCAAAAAGCCCTTTTAAAAATGGATACCCACCATAAAAAAATACAAAAGTAGAAAGGGCAAATAGTACATAGATATCTCCGGGGAAAGAAAGTTTATCTTTCACTCCCAAGGCATTCTGAATAAGAGGTGAAAGTACTAATACAGGAATTGTAACCACTAAAGATATCCAAAATCTCTTTTTAAAGTCCTCTACCATCTTCTTGTGGTGATTATGATGATCATGTCCTTTGTGATTACCATGGCTCATATGGTGCTCTTCGTGTCCCCTGTCATCTTTATGTTTTGTCTCTTTTGGATGATGAAAATGCCCTTCGTGATTGGTCATGCCTTTTTCTCTTCTAATCTCTTTATTCATAAAATCCTCCTTAAACTGTCTCCACATGATAGTCTATCATGTGGAGACAGTACATGCTTATTTCTAATGAACTTTCTCTACTTTGGAAGATGATTTTTCCATATTCTCTTTCATCTTATTTTTCATCATATCTTTCCCTTGTTTCTTTCCTTTACATTTTTCTCTCTTTCCCTTCTTTTCCATTTTACACATTATTAATTACTCCCTTCAATTTCTCTTGGATTTTCTCGGCAACTTCCCTTATCTTCGGATTTTCAATTGCCATCATTGATGCAACAGGATCCACAGCTGTCACTTCTACACCATCTTCCCATTCTTGTACAATTACATTACATGGAAGCATTGTCCCTATTTTATCTTCTGCCTGAAATGCTTCATGAGAAAAAACAGGGTTACATGCACCCAATATCCTATAATTTCTAAAATCCACTCCCAATTTTTCTTTTAAAGTCTTTTTTACATCTAAATCAGCAAGTACGCCAAAACCCTCTTTTCTAAGTTCTTCCTTCACCCTACCAACTACCTCTTCAAAATCACCTTTTACTCTCTTGCTAAAGTAGTAACTCATATTAACCTCCTTGTATAATATCCCTACCCCCTTGGGTTGGGTATATCAAATTTAAGTATAGTATACCACTATATTTTATTTTGTCAAGGGGTAATTTAAATTAATTTATAAGGAAAAATTTAAAATAAGACTTGACAAAATTATATTATAGTAGTATACTCTTATTAAAATGTTACCCAGGGGGGTAGGATAAATTTAAAATGAAAGGAGGATATAATGGAGCACCCAAAACATAAAACTGCCCTAAAATTTGTGAGAATGGCACAGGGCCAATTAAAACATATAGAAAAAATGATAGAAAACCAGGAATACTGTATAGATATATCAAATCAACTCCTTGCGGTAATGTCTCTAATAAAAAAAGCAAATTTGAATGTACTCAAAAAACATATGGAAACATGTGTAAAAGATGCAGTAACAACTGGAAATATAGATGAAAAAATCAGGGAGCTTGAGACAATTATGAATCAAGTTCTAAAAGGCAAATAAAAGGAGGGAAGGCAAAAATGATTGCTTATGCTCATGGTATTGTAGGCGAAGGAGAAGGGTGTTATTTTGCACATTTTTTTAATTTTCCACTTGGAGGTTGGATTATGGGACTTATTTTTGCAATAATAGTAGGTTTGGTTATCTACTATGCAATAAAGGGTATAAAAGGCAAGGACGCTCGGGACGAAGAGCTCACCAAGGAAGCAATAAATGCTATAAAGGTAAGATATGCCAAAGGTGAGATAACAGAAGAGGAATATAAAAAGATAAAAAGAGAATTAGAAGAAGGAAGTTAGGAGTAAGTTAAAGTATAGGCATCATCGATGATGCCTATACTTTTTCCACTTTTTATGTTATACTTAAATATGAATCGATTAAAAGAATTACAAGAAGAGATAGAAAAATTCGTAAAAGAAAGGAATTGGGAGAAATATCATACTCCGAAAAATCTGGCTACTTCTGTATCTATAGAGGCAGCAGAGCTCCTTGAGCATTTCCAATGGGAAGACAAAAAACCAAGGGAATATACTGAAAAAGAACTACAAGAAATTGGAGAGGAAATATCGGATGTTTTTATCTACCTTCTTCATTTAGCTAATAAACTGGATATAGATATAATCGATGCATCCTTTGAGAAATTAGAAAAAAACAGAAAAAAATATCCTAGAGAGCTATATCAAGGAAACTACAAAAAATTAAACAATGACTAAACTTCCAAGTATATCTACCTTTTTATCGGTAATTAGTATATAATCTTTTTTCCACTTCTCTATAAGGGCCGTAGATGTTTTTCCATATTTACTTGAATCTGCCAACATAAAAACCTTCTGAGATATATCTATAACCATTTTCTTAAATCTTGCCTCAAATAGATTAGACACATAAAAACCATTTCTATCAAAAACACTTATCCCCATAAATGCCTTAAATATACCGTACTTACTAAGATCTGGCTCAGGGTCTATAAAATTCATGGTTCTTTTTCTAAACTCTCCACCAATAACATGAAGAGTTATATTCTCTGCATCTATAAGTGTATTTATTATATAGAGAGAATTAGTAATCACATGACATGGTATGTCTGATACTATAAGTTCTTCAGAAAATGCAAGTGTGGTACTTCCAGAATCAATAAAGATTGTATCATTAGGTTCTACAAATTCAAGTGCTTTTCTTGCTATTTTTGCCTTTACTTCTGAAAACTGAGAGATACTTTTTTGATATTCTGGATTAAATTTCTCCTTTGTAAGCGCACCCCCGTGTGTACGATATATGAGCCCATTTTTTCCTAAAATATTAAGGTCATTTCGTACTGTAGACAAAGATACTCCCAACATATGTGCAATTTCTTGAACTGTTACGCTTTTTCTTTTATTTATAATCTTTAAAATCTGACGTCTTCTCGCCTCAGCCAAGGGTCTGCCTATATCTTTATTTTTCACAGCTTCTCTCCTATATTATAAGAATAGTATTCCTCTTCCGTTCAAAAAGTAAGAGGGAATTTCTGGTTCTATCAAAGTCTTATCCAAATTTTTTTCTATAATATCTAAATATTTCTTTGCCGCACTATCCCAAGTAAATTTCTCTCTAACACGCTTTATTCCCTTTCTTGAAAATTCCTTATATAACTTAGAAGATGTTATAAGTTTTAATATTCCTTCTCCTATATCTTTTGTATCTACAGGATCTATTAAGAGTCCATACTCTTCTCCACTCTCTTTGAGTATTTCTACAGGTCCTCCATGCTTTGTAGCCATTACAGGAAGACCACAGGCCATGGCCTCTATGATAGCAAGCCCAAAAGGCTCATGTATTGTAGGTAATGCAAAGATTGAACCCCTTTCAAAACCTATCCTATAAAGTGCTGCAAGCTCTTGTTGTCCTTCAATATTAAAAAATAAAACCTTATCTTCTATACGATTTTCTTTTATAACTGATATTATATCGGATAATATACCTTCATCACTCTTTGAAAGAGTATCTTTAAATACATCATCTATACCCCGAGTTACGACAAATATATTAGCTAAATCCTGTAATCTCTTATTTTCTGCATATGCCTTTATTACACTTATATGATTCTTCTTTGCATCTATTCTACTTGAAAGAATAACCCAAGGCAAGTGATTTTTTGGATATTTCTTAAAAATTTTCTTCTTTATTTCAGTATCTATATCTTTAGGATAAGGGTTAAATATTTTCGTATTTACACCAGGATATACAGTTTCAAAACGACTATCATCATTTATGTCTATCCAACCTTTATAAAGCCCATGCCCATATTGATCGTACCTTTCTACATTACTATTTACTATATTTTTTACAGAATATTTCATAGCTATTCTCTCTGCATTTATCCTTATTGTGAAATTATACTTTTCATCTATTTCTTTAAAATTTTCCCTTTCACTTACAAGAAGCCTTTCCATTTTAGGTGCACCTAAGGAATGTGCGGTAAAGGTGTACGGGACTTTAGTCCATAGATTAATCATGGTACCCGATATTCCACCATCTCCATAATGAGTAGTAATAAAGTCTGGGAACCTATCCTCTCTTTCATAAAAATCTATTATGCCCTTAGCGTAATCCTTAAGATATGGCCATAGTTTTTCCTTTCTTAAAAATTTTTTGCCACCGAACTCAATCCTTACGATTCTTAAGTTATCTATTCCCTTATAATATTCTATAGGCTCTGAAAATTCAGGCCAGTCTGGATCAATAATCCTTCTTGTTATTATGTCTACATCTATACCCCATGAAGAAAGTACAGTAGAAATCTCTTTTACATATACCAATTGGCCACCAAAATCAGGATGTAACCCCCAATAACTATCTCTTGAATCAAAATTACCTTGAGGATTCAAAAATGCTACTCTCATAAGTTCTCCTTAACTTTATACATATTTTTAAGCCTCTCCAAGGAAGGGAGCCTCTCACTTGGACTTTTAGAATCTGTCTTAAATGCTGCAATAATGCTTCCAATCTCTGCTGATTTAAATATGTCATACCCTAACCTTATCCCATAATAAAGTCCTGCCCAAAAACCATCTCCAGCACCTGTCGAATCCACAGGATGTTTTGCAAGAGACGGAAGGGTTTGTATCTTTTTCCCATCTGATACCAAGGCACCTTTTTTCCCCAATGTAAGTACCACATACTTTACCCCGAAATGATGAAACATATCTATATATTCATCATTTCTTTTCTCTCCAAAGATCTCATATGCATCCTCAACAGAAGGTTTTACCATGTAAATATCTCTTAACAATTTTTTTATATAACTTATGGCATCAAAGTTAGTATTTAGAAGTTTACGTCTATAGTTTATATCGAAACATATTTTTATATCATATTTTTTTGCCTTAATCAATATATTTTCTAAAGTATGTCGAGAAGGGAGACGAGATATAGGCCAACTACTAAAATGAATTATGTCCACTCTTTTTAAAAGATTATCTATAATACTTTCATCTGGTAAAACCAATTTATAATCGGCATCTCTTAAAGGTAAGAAATCATGATTTTCCTTAGATTTTGCAATAAGTACCATAGAAGTATGACTATATGGATCCATCTGTACATAAGTAGTATCTACACCTCTGCCTTCTAATTCTCTTACAATGAGATATCCAAAAGGATCATCTCCTATTCTAGTAAGGAAAAAAGGCTTAAATCCTAAATCTCCAAGCATTGTTGCTATATTAAAAGGAGAGCCCCCAAGATGTGGAGTAAAAGAGTCTGCATCTTTTACACTCTTTACATAGTTACCAGAGATAAGATCAATTAAAGATTCTCCTATTAAAAGGATCTTCTTATTCATTTTATCCCTGCAGTTTTTGCCGTATTTACATACTGTCTCTGTAAAAATACAAACAATAAGATCACAGGAACAGTCATCATTGCTGCAAAGGCCATGATATCACCCCAGTTCCTTGGATACTGGCCAAAGAAGACCTGCATAGCAACTGGAAGAGGTCTATATGAATAACCTCTTGTCACCATAAGTGGCCAGAGAAAAAACCCCAGTGCTGCAAAAAATGAAGAATTGCAACACTAGCAATAATAGGCTTTGATAATGGAATAGAGATATTCCAGTATATCTTAAACCAACTTGCCCCATCTATAAGTGCTGATTCCTCAAGTTCTTTCGGTAAACCTATAAAAAATTGATAAAAAAGGAATAGATAAAATGGATTTACAATAAAGGGTATAATCTGTACATGATAAGAATCTAGCCAACCAAGTCTATTAACTATAAGTAGAAGAGGTATAGCTATTGCCTCGAAAGGAATTATCATGAGTGCCACAATGAGCGCTATAAGAAATCCCCTTCCCTTCCATGAAAATCTTGCCAAGGCAAATGCTGCCATACTATTTACAAAAATACCCAATATAACAGTAGATGAAACCACTATTATAGAGTTTAACATAAATCTTCCAAAGGGCATCCTCCTAAACACATCTCCATAATTTTTTAGTGAAATATGGGATGGGAAAAAGGCCTTTATAGAACCCATAATCTTAAGTATATTCATTTCATCTGGGTTCAGGCTTGTAGAAATCATATATATAAGTGGAAATAAAAAGAAAAGGGCAAACCCAACAAGAAGCACATAACTTAATACATTGTTTACAACTTTGGTCTTATGCAATCATCCCACCTCCCTTGTTTCACCAAGAAGTGCCCTCTGAACCACAGAAATCAAAAGGACTATTAAGAAAAACACAACTGTAATGGCAGATGCATAACCCACATTTAACCTCTTAAATCCCATATTATAAAGATGAAGGATGATGGTATATGTTGCACCCCTTGGCCCACCATTTGTCATAATTTTTACTTGATCAAAAAGCCTTAATGCAAGTATAGTTGTAGATATTATAACAAAAGTAGTGGTATTTTTTAATTGAGGTAATGTAATATATATAAACTGCTTCCATCCACTTGCACCATCAATAGTTGCCGCTTCATAAAGTATTTTTGGTATATCTTGCAATCCCGCTAAAAATATAAGCATTTGAAATCCTACTCCCTGCCAAATAGACATAAACATTATAGCAGGAAAAGCCCAATAAGGATTGCTAAGAAAATCTATAGGCTTCCACTTACCAAAGGTAATAACAGAAAGAAAGGCATTTATAAGGCCTTCAGGATGATATAAAAAACTCCATATTACAGCCACAACAACCATTACAGTTACTGTAGGAATAAAATATATTGTCCTAAAAAAATTTACACCCTTTAGCTTCTTATTAACCAAAAGGGCAAGTCCCAAAGCAAAAGCACTCTGAAGAGGAACTACTATTAATGCAAAATAAAAAGTATTTAAAAGACCTTTTCTAAAAAGTTCATCTTTAAGGAGTATCTTATAATTTAGTACCCCTATAAATTTCGTAGGTACAGGCGCAGGGATAAGACGTTGATTAGTAAAAGAGAGTAAAAATGCCATAATAAAGGGGATAATTATAAAAAATAAAAGCAAAATTATAGCAGGCAATAGAAATAACAGAATTGCCTTTTTATTACTTCTAAAATTTAAATGTCTTTTCATAATTCGCTCCTTTATATAAAAGAAATGGGTGGATAGAAAAACCTACCCACCCAAAAAAGAAAAGATACTATTTCATAGGATATCCAGCATTGTATTCTATATCTTGATCTATTTCTTTTACTGCATTATCTAATTCTTTTCTAATATCTGCACCCTTTATAATGTTATCTATAGCCTTTGCAAAAGATGAAGTAATAGCAGGATATGCAGGTGTTACAGGTCTTGGAACTGCGATTGTTTTAAGTTGTTCAACAAATATAGCCAAAGGTCCGTCTTTCTTATAGAGTTCAGATTTTGAAATAGCACTGAAACGAGATGGTACTGCACCATTTGCATTAGTCATTTTAAGAATCTCTTCTGGTTTAAGCAAGAATGCCAAAAACTTCCATGCTGCTTCTGGATGCTTAGATTTTGTCGTAATACTCCATGCCCAGGAGCCCATTCCCGTTGCCTGCTTAAAGAACTTTGGCATAGGTAATAAGACAAGATCATTTCCCAAAGCCTTATGATAAGGCTGCCATACCCAATGTCCTACCCAAGATATAGCGGCCTCACCATTTATAAATTCAGCATCTCCTGGAGGATTAGAATCTGCAAACTTCTGTGCAAACAATGCCTGGAACCACGCTGCCGCAGCTAAGGCCTCAGGTCCATTCAATATGCCATCTGCACTCTTATAAGTCTTTCTATCTATAAGGTCTGCACCAAATGCCTGAAAGATAGGGGAAAATCCATAAGTATACCACTCACCTACGCCATAATTTATCTTGAAATCTATAGGGTACTTTACTTCTTTTAATGCCTTAAGCTTTTTCAATATACTCATAAATTCAGTAAATGTCCATGCCTCATCAACATGCTTTGGAATCCTTGCACCTATCTTCTCCAGGTATTTCTTATTTCCCCACATAGCAAGTCCGGAATCAAATGTACCAAGGGCATAAATCTTACCATTATAAAGGCCTTGAGAAATAATAGATGGTAAGAAATCTTTTCGGAGTTCGGGTGATATAAATTCATCCAATGGTCTTATATACTTTGCCCAAGCATAATTTGATACATACGGACCATCAAGATCCAAAATATCAGGTAGATCTCCTGCCAATGCTGCTGCATTTACCTGTTCTGCATAGCTTCCCTCTGGAAGCTGAACAGCTATAACTTTTACCTCATTTTGCATACTATTGAAGCGCTTTACCTGATCATTAATGACAGCCCTCTCTTCACCCCTTCCCGAATGAAACCACATCTTCACCTCAATAGGTTTTGCAAAACTAAAACTTGTTACACTTAATAAAAAGAGAAAGACTAAACCAAAAACCAAAAGCCTTTTCATGTCTATACCCTCCCTTAAGAAGTTTTAAAAAATTATACACTCTTCAGCAAAATTCAGCAAATATCACTAAGTTTCAATAAATTTCATCTGCAATAATTAATCAGAAATATGTCACCATAGCTCGATTTTCTTTAGATTTTCTTCAAAAATCGAAATTTCTTTTTTAAAAAGGTAGCTATACGTATTTAAAAGACTACGCTCTGGTTTTACCCTAATAAGTTTCTATACTATGAGAATTTATGATATAATAATATAAATTTTAAATAAAAGGGAGGAAAAGATGAGGAAAAATAAACTTAGAGAAAAGATAAGAAAAGGAGAACCTACACTTGCCACAAGAATGTTATCTCCTTGGGCAGGAATGGCAGAGATTATAGGCTATACAGGGTTATTTGACTATATAGAATTTTTGGGAGAATATACTTCATGGACCTTACACGATCTTGAAAACATTGCAAGAGCTATAGAACTTTTTGATATGTCTTCAATGATAAAAATAGATCAAAACAATAGGGCATTTATTGCACAAAGGGCGCTTGGCGCAGGAATACAAAATGTACTTTTTACAGATATAAGGACATATGAAGATGTAATAGAATGCGTAAAGATAGTGAAGGCAGAGACACCCGAAAGAAAAGGATTAAATGGAGCGGCAAGTAGAAGGAACACAGGATATTTTATAGAGTCAGGGCATCCCTCATATGTAGAAGCTATGGATGATGTAGTAATTGCCATCATGATTGAAAAAAGAGAGGCAGTAGAACACCTTGACGAAATTTTATCTGTGAAAGGTATAGATATGGTTCAATTTGGACCCAATGATTATTCTATGAGTATAGGGCATCCTGGGGAACGTAACCATCCAAAGGTAAAGGAGGCAGAAGCAAAAACAATAAAATTAGCAATAGAAAAAGGTATAAGGCCCAGAGTAGAGTTTGGAGTAAATTATACTGAAGAAGATATAAAGAAATATATGGATCTAGGGGTGAAGGATTTTAGCCTACCAAATGAAGGAAGGATAGTATATGATTGGTTAAAGAAAAATGGTACAATCTTTAAAAAAATTATTGGATAACTATCTTATTCCATAATTTATCTATATCTTTTTTGTCTTTAAATAAAGTATCAAATCCATTAAATATACCATCCAATATCTCAAAAAGTATTTCCTTGATAGAGTAATCTTTAGGAAAAAGGTCATACATAGTTATTACATTACTTCTTATTGGGAGAGGAAGTATTTTAGTGGTGTTATTTATATTAAGACCTATACCTATATATATCCTTTCGACCCTTTCATTCTTTATCTTTGTATCGATTAGGATTCCAGCAATCTTCTTATTCTCCACATAAATATCATTTGGGGGTTTTATGGATGGTGAAATCCCATAATAAATAAGGACAGTAGAGACTGCCAAGGCAGGAATCCTTACCACATAAGGTAAGAATTCTTGAGGGAAATCTTTTGGAGCAAAAGAAAGGGTAAACCAGAGTCCTCCCAAAGGAGATACCCAATCTCTTTTTTTTCTTCCCCTACCGTTAGTCTGTGTATCGGCCCATAATACAATTTTAGTACCTTTATTATCAAAATCTCTTATAAGATCTGATGTAGATTCTATTTCATCATAATGGTATATAACAATATCTTTATAGTGAACCTTTTCCAATAAAGGCACTTATCTCTTTTTTCTCCTGCCTTTTAACTCTTGGAATATTTCAAAAAGAGGGATATCCATATAACCAAGAAGTACCATAGTATGAAACCATAGATCAGCAACTTCATATATAATTTGTGGCCTATCTTTATCTTTATAGGCAATTACTACCTCTGTTGCCTCCTCTCCTATTTTTTTGGGTAATTTATCTTCAGGATGGGAAAAGAGGTAATTTACATAAGAGCCTTCTTTAGGGTTTATCTTTCTATCTTTAACAATCCCCATAACCTCACCCAATACATCATAGGGTTCCTCTTTTTCTACTATATTAAATTGTGGAGTTACCTCTCTATAAAAACAAGAATAATGTCCAGTATGGCAGGCTACTCCTACCTGTTCTACCAACAAGAGTATAGTATCTTCATCACAATCTATCCTGATCTCTTTTACATACTGAAAATGACCTGATGTCTCACCCTTTTTCCAAAGTTTCCTCCGAGATCGAGAAAAATAATGAGCAATCTTAGTTTCAAGGGTTTTTTGCAAGGCCTCCTTATTCATATATGCTACCATTAATACCTGTCTTGTAGAATAATCTTGCACAACTGCAGGGACAAGACCTTTCTCGTCAAATCTTATTTGGTCTATAATGTCATTCACTATAATCTTACCTCAACTCCTTTCTCCTTAAGATATGATTTAAGCTCACCTATCTTAAGTTCACCAAAATGAAATAAAGATGCAGCAAGCGCTGCATCTGCCTTTGCATAATCAAAGACCTCAAAAAAGTGCACTTTATCTCCTGCACCCCCCGATGCAATCACAGGAATAGAAACAGCTTCTGAAATTGCCTTAGTAAGAGTTAGCTCATAGCCATCTTTTGTGCCATCCTTATCTATGCTCGTAAGCAAAATTTCTCCTGCTCCCCTTTCTTCTACTTCTTTTGCCCATAAAACTGCATCAAGATCTGTGGGTGTCCTACCCCCTTCTACATAGACCCTATATCTATCTCTATCTTTTTTTGCATCAATGGCTACCACAATACACTGTGCCCCGAATCTTTTTGAAGCCTCTTCTATAAACTTTGGATTTCTAACAGCTTGGGTATTTATAGAAACCTTATCCGCACCTGCCATAAGAAGATTCTCTATATCTTGAATATTTCTTATTCCTCCACCTACAGTAAATGGGATAAATACATTCTTTGCCACCTGTTCTGCCACATCAAGCATAATATCTCTTTTCTCATAAGATGCTGTTATATCTAAAAAAACAAGCTCATCTGCCCCTTCATCATTATATATTTTAGCAAGAGTTACAGGGTCACCTGCATCTATCAAACTTACAAAATTTATCCCCTTAACTACCCTGCCCTCTTTTACATCAAGACAAGGTATAATCCTCTTTGCAAGCATCAATTACCTCCATATAAGCGATTCGCTTCTTTGAAATCTATTGTACCTGTATAGAGGGCTTTTCCGACAATGACACCCCTCACATTGGGAAAGAAAGCTATCTTTTTAAGATCATCCAAAGATGTAATACCTCCCCCCACTATAAGCTTTATCTTTGGGTATTTTCTTACTATATACTCTAATAGAGAGGTATCAAAACCCTCAAGGGTACCATCTCTTTTTATATCTGTTATTATAATCTCTTCTACTCCATAACCTTCCAGGTAAGGAATAGCATCATCTATTGTAAATTTCGTCTCTTCTAACCATCCAGATATGGCCAATTTTTTATCCCTGACATCAAGACTTGGAATAATTTGACCAGCATATATACTAAGAAGTGTTTTAGCTAAAGATTGATTTTTAAAAAGCATACTTCCTATCACAAGCCTTTTAACATTAAGAGAAAAATATTCCTCTACAATCTTTTCATCCCTTATTCCCCCACCTACCTCTACATCTATATCTACACTTTTTACTATATCTTCTATTGTTTTCTTATTTACTGGTCGACCCTCTTTAGCACCATCAAGATCCACAACATGGATAAGCTTTGCACCAGATTGGGCCCACTTTTTAGCAACCTCAACGGGGTCTTCTGAAAATACCTCTACTTTGGCATAATCTCCTTGAAACAGCCTTACACATCTTCCATCTTTTATATCAACAGCAGGGATTACAAGCATTTCTTACTCCTTATAAATTTGCAAAATTCTCCAAGACTCTAAGACCCATTTCCCCACTTTTTTCCGGGTGAAATTGGGTACCAAACATATTGCCCTTCTCTACCACAGATGGAAACTCTATCCCATATTCGGTAATGCCTTTTATTACTTTTTCATCCTTTGTATCTGCATAATAGGAGTTGGCAAAATAAAAATGAGTACCATTGGGTATATTTTTCAAAAGATATGACGGGGAACTTTCGTAAACCCTATTCCATCCCATATGAGGAACCTTTATGTCTCCTTCAAATCTTACCACTCGACCATTCATAAAAGAAAGCCCTCTGAATAGGCCACCTTCTTCACTCTCTTCGAAAAGAAGTTGAAGACCAAGACATATACCAAGAAGGGGTTTGCCCTTTGCCACCTCTTCCTTTAGGAGAGGGATAAGTCCTGAACCTTCCAAAAACTCGATAGCATCACGAAATGCCCCTACACCAGGAAGTATTATCTTATCTGAACGAACAATAACCTCTGGGTCATTGCTTATTACTGCGTCTTTTTTCAAAAATCTTAAGGCCTTCTCTACACTTCCAAAGTTTCCCACTCCATAGTTAACTATAACTATCATATCAACAACCCCTTTGTAGATGGTATTTCATCTCCCTTAACAGATAAAGATATTCCAAGTGCCTTCCCTAATGCCTTAAAGATAGCCTCTACTATATGATGGGCATTTTCCCCCTTCAAAACATCTATATGTAGTGTAATCTTTGCCTCATTGGAAAATGCCCTTAGAAATTCCACCACAAGACTTACGGGAAATTCTCCTACTCTTTCCTCTTTATATGTGGCATTATAGGAAAGATAGGGCCTACCACTTATATCTAATGCCACCCTAACCAAGGCATCATCCATGGGTAATAAAAACCAACCAAACCTCTCTATACCTCTACCTTCTCCCAAAGCGCCAAGGATCGCCTTTCCTAATACCAAACCTATATCCTCTACTGTATGATGAAAATCTACCGATAAATCTCCTTTAGCAATAATATCTAAATCAAATCTTGCATACCTGGTAAAAGATATGAGCATATGGTCAAAAAAGGGTATACCTGTCTCAATATGTGACATACCTACACCATCTAAATTAATTTTACACCTAATATCTGTCTCTTTTGTCTTTCTTGTTAAGGTAAAGGTTCTATTTTCCATGGTTATCCCTCAGATATATTAAAAATTCATTTACAGTAGGAAATACGAAAGATGCACCTATCTCTTTATATGTATCAAATCTTATCTTTGCATCTTCTTCTGTTCCTCGAGAAAGGACCATGCAGGAAAGCACCTCTTTTTTTCCTACTTCCCTATTATAATTTTCCGTAACCCTATAATCATCCATCGTATCCCCTACAAATACAGCCTTTTCAAATCCCAATCTTTCTTTTAATATCTTCATCCCTGCTGGGTCAGGCTTGTCAGGGATTTCACTATTTGTAAGTATATATCTATCATCCACAAATTCAAAAAGCTTTACCTTTGATTTTATTATATCGACTTCTTCCTTGAGTCTTCCTGTAAGTACTCCGACCTTGTATTTTTCTACAACATCAAGAAGTTCATCAGCCAATAAAGATTTCTCTTCTTCTATAACCCCATTACCTTTAAAATAATGGGGTTCAAATCCATAAAGTAATTTTGTGTATTTTCCCGCATAACTTTCCATTCCAATTCTTACAAGTGTTTCCTCATCATAGGAAACCTTATCAATTGGCAAGTCTTCCTCCTTTAAAAGCCCTAAAAACCTTTCAAAGCCCCCTCCCAACTTTTTTAGTTTATTAAGAAGGAAAGGAAGCCTTGGTTCTTTTACCTTCAAAATCTCTAAATCTTTTGTTTTATAAATAATTGATTTTGCAATAAAAAATATAGCTATGGCCTTTAAAATATTCCACTCATTATTAAATCCACCGGCAAGTTTAAACATCTCCACTTCTTCATAAGGGAAAAATTTAGATGGCCCTTCAAAACCAAGGATCTCTTTAAAGTATATATCCAAAGCAATCCTTATGCTCTCACTATAAGAAAGCCTTGTATCTATCAATACACCATCTATATCAAATATAAGTGTATCTATCTTCTCATTTTTTACATTCTCATCTATCCAGACAAAACTCAAGATACAACCTCCCTTAAGGCATCTAATAGTGTATCCATCTCCTCTGGTGTTCCAATGGTAATTCTTAAAGCATATGCATCATTATTAAGAGGGTCTTTATATGTCCTTATAAGTATGCCTTTCTCTAATAATCTTTTTCTTATTATATCCTCTTTATCGTCTGTTCTTACATATAAGAAGTTTGCCACACCAGGAAACACCTTAAACTGTGGAAATTCTTTTTGTAAGATATTATATACCCTTTCTCGTTCTTTTATAATTTTCTCTACAAAAGGTTCTAATTTATCATAGTTTTCCCATACAATTTTTGCCACTTTAATAGACATAGAATTCATATTATATGGACTTTTCACCTTTAAAAGTTCACTTACAATATATGGATTTGCAATAAGATACCCTACCCTCATACCTGCCAAAGCAAAAGCCTTTGAAAAGGTTCTAAGTATAACAAGATTCTCATATTTTTCAAGATATTTTAGAAAAGTTCTCTTACCAAATTCATAATAGGCCTCATCTACCACAACTACCCCATCTGTACCCTCTATCACCTTTAAAATATCTTCCTCATCAAAATAGTTACCCGTGGGGCTATTAGGGTATGAAATAAAAGTAATATGTGCACGGGTAGATAGAAGTTTTCCCACGGGAAGAGAAAAATCTGGCATAAGTTCCACAGGTATAGGCTTTCCCTCTGTAAGAATAGTATATACCCTATACATGGGAAAGGTAGGAGTAGGGTATGTAACTACCCTATCCCTTCCTGAAAATGCAAGGGTAAGGTAATTAATGAGTTCATCTGATCCATTTCCTATTATAATCATGTCTTTATCTACTTTACACCTTTTCGCAATTACCTCTCTTAGCTCATCTGCCATAGGGTCTGGATATCTTGAAAAATCAAACTCTTTTACCATCTCTGAAATCTTGCCCTTTATTTCCTTCGGAATACCATAGGGATTCTCATTCGCATTCAATTTAACCCTGTAAGGCACATGATCTACACTATATGGGGATAATTCTCTTAGATTTTCCTTAAATATATTCATTTTCTACTCCTTCCTAATAATCTATCTCTATGTGCAAAAAAGCCCTCTACTTCAGCCATAGGAGAGGCCTCTTTTCCCAATTTTTCAGAAAGTTCTTTTTTTGTATAGAAAAAATCAATTCTTTTATAAAAACTATGTATACCAAGTCCTGAAGAGAATCTAGCCCTTCTTCCTGTAGGTAATATATGATTAGTCCCTGCGATATAGTCTCCAAGTGGTACAGATGCATGATGTCCAAGAAAAACTGCCCCTGCGTTCTCTATAAGTGAAAGTAAGTTAAACGGATCATCTACTGAAAGTTGTAGATGCTCAGGTGCAATAAAATTAGAGACCGAAACGGCACTTTCTATATCTTCTGTTCTTACTATAAATCCTCTCTTTGCAATAGATTCTGTTATTATCTCTTTCCTTGGCTGGACATCTATATATTCAAATATAATACTTCTTACACTCTCTATCAATTTTTCAGATGGGGATATGAGGATTGCACGAGCCATAGGGTCATGCTCTGCCTGTGCTATAAGGTCAAGGGCAACAAGTTCTGGAGAAGAGGTATCATCTCCCACAACAACCACTTCACTTGGCCCTGCAAGTGAATCTATATCGACATCTCCCCATGCCAATTTCTTTGCAAAGGTAACATATATATTGCCAGGTCCTACAATCTTATCCACCCTATTTACACTTTCAGTTCCATAGGCTAAAGCGGCTATAGCATACGCCCCACCCATTTTGTATATTTCATCTATCCCCAAAAGCTTCGCTACGGCAAGTATGTATGGGGAAACTTCCATAAAAGGAGAAGGCGGGGTAACAACTACAATCTCCTTTACCCCTGCAATCTTTGCAGGTACTGCACCCATTATAAGAGTAGAAGGATAACTCGCTCTACCCCCTGGTACATAAATCCCTATTCTTTTAAGGGGTCGAATAAGTACCCCATAGGTACTCCCCTCTTCATCATATACAATCCATGACTTTTCCTTTTGAAATTTATGAAATTTTTCTACACGTTCTATTGCCTTCTCAAAACTTGAAAGTATATCTTTGCGAACCTTTTCATAAGCCTCGTCTATCTCCCTTTTTTCTACTCTTAATCTATATGGTGGATCTCCTTCTATTTTGTCAAATTTTTTAAGATAATAATAAATCGCCTCATCCTGTCTTTTTTTTACATCTTCTACTATCTCTAAAACACTTTTTTCTATGGCCTTTGTATCTTCTTTTTCCTCTTTTAGGTGTTTTAATATATCTTTTTCGTGACCTTTTTTTATATATATTTCATTTATCTTATTCACCATTCAAAACTCCTCGAATTTTTTCTTCAAACTCCCGCAATATCCTATACTTAGTCCTCCTACTTACTATATTTCCAATAAGACGAGCACTTATGTCTAATATATCTTCATAAACTTCAAGTCCATTCTCTTTTAGGGTCCTACCCGTAGATACTATATCAACTATACCATCAGAAAGCCCTACTAAAGGGGCAAGTTCTACAGACCCATAAAGCTTTATAATATCAACCTGTATTCCCTTTTTTCTAAAAAAATCCTCGGCAATTCTTGGATATTTAGAGCCTATTACTATAGATTGTAAGCCATGTTTTCGAAAATATGTAATTTTATCCTTAGGGAATGCAAGTACCATTTTACATCTTCCTATACCCAAATCCATAAGTTCAAAAACCTGTTTTGCTTCTTCTATTATGACATCTTTTCCAGATATACCTAAATCTGCCGCACCATATTCTACATAAGTCGGATTATCTGTAGCACGTGTAAGAATTGCCCTGTACTTTTTATCTTCACTTTCAAATATTAATTTTCTTGAACCTCTTTCAAGCTCTGGAAACCTTATCCCTGCCCTTTTTAAAAGCTCAAGGGTTGGTTTAAGAAGGCTGCCCTTTGTAAGTGCTATAGTAAGTTCTGTCATATTTCCCTCTAAATATCAATAATTTCTATTTTTTCAGGTCCTACTATCAAATAGACCCTTTTTATATATCTCTTTTTTGCATATTCTATTGCTTCTTCCTTTTCAAAATTAGCCACTTTTAACTCTATAGGTTCTCTCTCTCTTCTCTTTTTTTGCAGAAAATCTATCGCATATCTTTCATAAGAAGAAGGAGAAACTACCAAAGAAACACCATTTTCTAAAGGGATCTTATTATCTAATACCTCCAAAAGTCCCCCCATCTCTAAAGCAAAACCTGTTGCTGGATAGTCTACTCCCATTTTAGGCAAAAGATTATCGTATCTTCCCCCTCCTGCAAAGGAATAGCCTATTCCTTCTACAAATAACTCAAAAACTATACCTGTGTAATAATCCATATCTCTTAAGAAAGAAAAATCAAATTCTAAATTTCCCAATATACCATAATACTCAACTATTTTACAAAACTTTCTAAGTTCTGATAAAGCACTTTTTGTTCTATCACCTTTTACAAGCAAAGAAATCTCATCCAATGCTTCTCTATCTCCAATGAGAGAAAATATTGTTCTCAAATTTCTCTTTTTCTCCTTTGGAAGGGTATCTAGCACATTATAAAAACTCACAAAATCCCTAATAGAAAGATAGTGTTTTAAAAGTTCCCCCATTTGAGGTTGAATCTCAAATTCATCTAAAAGGGCACGGAAAAAAGATGTACTTCCTATAATTATTTTATAGTCTTTTACACCAAGTTCATCTAAAAGAGTGGCAAGTAAAGATACAACCTCTGCATCTGCCCTTACCCCCCCTTCTCCTACTAACTCTACACCTGTTTGAAAAATTTCCCTCTTGTTTACCCCTTTTTCTTTAGGGTATCTAAATATATTATCGAGGTAAAAAAACCTAAATGGAGGCAAAGACGAAGAGAGCTTTGTCGCTATAATCCTTGCAATAGATGTAGTAAATTCTGGACGAAGTGCCATAATCTGACCATTTCGGTCTATAAATTTTATCATTTGGGATTTTAAGTCTTCACCTATTCCCATAGAAAGCACAGAAAAATACTCAAAAGTAGGTGTGGTAAGTTCTCTATATCCCCATAGGGGAAAAAGTTCTCTTATCTTCTGTTTGATATAAAGTCTCTTTTCAAATTCTTCAGGTAATAGATCTTTTAAGCCCCAAGGTATCTCTAACATGTTATACATTATAACAGAATCTCCTTACAAGGTCAATTATTCAAAAGTTCATCAACAAACCTATAGGCATCCTCTTCTGTAAAAATTTTTCTTTCAATCTGAGCTACCCTTACCTTATCTAAAATCTCTTTTATTTTCGGCCCTGAAGATAAACCCCACTTCTTTTGCAATATATGCCCATCTATAAACCTTGGAAATTCTCTCCCAGGCAAAAGTTTATTGTAATAAATATCTAAAATCTCAAAAGCCAAGGAGAGCTCTTCAAATAAGTATAGTAAAAGGGCAATACCAGGAAGTTCATCTTGAAGGTATATCGGTAAGGAAAAAAGGTCTGAAAGAGAAGCCCTATCTCCCTGTAAAAACCTTTTTGTCTGTTTAATAATACCAAGAATACTCTTTGTCTCACCTTTTGTAAGTTTTAATCTTTCGAAATATTTTTCATACATTGAAGAATTAGAAAATAAAAACATTAAACTAACCTTTAAGATCTCCTTCTTTTTTCTTCCTACAGATGTCTCTTTAGAAAGATAGCTATAGAGTTTTTCTTTGTATATATTAAATCTTACTGATAACTCATCCTCTATAACAAGTTTATATCTTTTATACAATTCATAATCATAATTAAGAGAAGGAAATATCACCCCTAATATCTTCCTATCGTACAATTCTTTTAAGGCCAAAGGAAAGGATGAAACTTTCAAAATCTCAAAAAACTCGTCTCTAATCCTCTCACCTGATACATTAGTAAGAAGGTCTTTATCCCTCTCTATTAAGTCATAGAGGGTGTTAGATATAAAAAAAGAAAGAGAATATGCAAAACGAAATACCCTCATAATACGAAGGGGATCATCTATAAAGATATGTTTAGTTATAGGATTTAATATTCTCTTTTTTATATCAGACAGACCAGCAAAGACATCTATAAGCACTGGGTCAAAGATAGAAATTGCAAGCGCATTTATAGTAAAATCCCTCTTTTCAAGATCATCATATATATCTTTTCCACGAAATACAGTAAAATCAAATTTCCATATCTTTTTTTTCTTTTTTAGAATAACCCTTGCTACCCTTTCTCTATCTCCCAATATAAAAAACTTTCCCCCTATGCTATTTGCAAACTTTCTGGCAAGAATATCTTCTTTCCATGGGACCACAAAATCAAGATCACAAGAAGATCTATCAAGATAATAATCTCTAATTGCACCACCCACCAAATAAACCTCTTCCCATTTTCCAGAAGTAAATTCAAGTAATTTTTTTATGTATTTATATCCCTCAATATTGGCAATATCAATTCTTTCCACTGTAGAGTCCTTTTTCTACATAATTTTTTAATGATATAATAGCTATATGCCTCTTCTTAAATATGGGCAGAAAATCCTCTATAGTATTAATTGTTATAGCATTGGCATGCCCTATCCCTATAGCAGAACCTTTTTTCTCGGCAATTTTTACTAATTTTTCAAGTTGACCTCTTATATAATCTTCATCTTTATAGTTATCTAGGAAAATATCTCGCTTAAGCTCAGGAAGTCCTTCCTTTTTGGCAACCTTATACCCTACAGAAGAGGAGATAGTAAGGCTGTCTAAAAAAAATAAATTATGAGCCTTTATCACAGATATAACATCCTTCATAACCCTCTCAGAGGTAGTGGCACGAGAACCCATATGGTTGTTTACCCCTATAACTCCTTCCATAGCATCTAATGCATTTTCTGTCCGCTTCTTTATCTCCTCGTCAGAAAAAGAGGTGTAAATAGCACCTTTTCCCGGGTTAAGAGAGGGATTCATAGGTTCCATAGGAAGATGAAGAAGGGGATCTAAACCATATTCCTTAGCCCTTTTTAAAACATATTTAGAATAAGATAAAAAAGGTATTATAGAAGGATTTACAGGTATAGAAAGTTCATGCAAACGATCTATGAGCTTATCCTCATATCCAAAATCATCAAGTACTATTACCAAATAGGTAAGTGGAGAAGGAGTAGGGGTTGGGGTTGGGGTATAGACTACCCCCTCCTCCAACTTCACTTTTTGCGGTCTATTGGTAAAGGCTTTAACTTTATCTACTATAAAACCCCGCTCCCTCGCAAGATAAGGAGAATATATAAATATAGTAATTAAAATAGTTAATACAGACAAAATAAAGAGTAAAACCAAATATTTTTTCATTTACCTTCAGGGCTATTTTTGGATTTGTTTATTTCACTTTTTATTACTTCAATTGCCTTCACAAGTACACGGTCATTTATACTAACTTCACTTCTTGCACTCTCTCCATGGGCTTCTCTTTCACCCTCTTCCTCTTTCACTACTATATCAGGTTCTATTCCCTTTTTGTGTATATATGCACCCGATGGGGTAAGATAACGAGCAATAGTAAGGTGTAGGGCTCCTCCATTTGAAAGCATAAATACATTTTGTACCAAACCTTTTCCAAAGGTCTTTTGTCCTATTAAAAGTCCTCTTTTATAATCCTTTATAGCTCCAGATACTATCTCTGATGCGCTTGCACTTCCTTTATTTACCAAAACTACAAGGGGAATATCAGGAAAATCTCCATCCCCTGACCAAAGTGCCCTTTTCTTTCCATTTCTGTCTACAATATATACTATCTTCTTATCGGGAAGGAACTCACCTGCTACATCTACAGCAACAGCTAAAAGACCTCCTGGGTTGTTTCTAAGGTCTAAAATAATACCTTTTATACCCTTATTTTTAAATTTCCTTAAGGCCTTTTTCATATCTTTATATGTCTTTCCATTAAAACTTGTTAGCCTTAAATAACCTATGTCTCCATAAAAAATTTTACTCTTTACGCTCTCTACTTTTATAATATCTCTAACTATTGTAATCTTTATATTTTTAGAAAGGCCTTTTCTTCTAATAGTTAGTGTAACTTTTGTTCCCTTTTTTCCCCTTAATTTATTTACAGCCTCTCTCAATGTAATACCACTTGTAGATTCTCCATCTATTTCAACTATCTGATCCCCTGCCTTAACACCTGCCTTATATGCAGGGGTATCTTCTATAGGAGAAATAATAGTAAGTACACCATCTTTAATTGTAATCCAAATTCCAAGTCCACCAAATTCACCCTTTAAAAGATCTTCTTCTTCTCTCTTCAGGCTTTCAGGGTCTTCATAGTAACTATATGGATCATCTAAAGAATTAACCAAACCCTCTAATGCACCTTTTAACAAATTTTGTTCTTTTACATTTTTTTCTATATACTTATTCTTAATGATCTTTATAGCTTCTTTCATTAAATCAAAATTATATTCTTCCTTAGAAAAAGAAGCTACAGTAAAAAGTGAAAAAACAAGTACAAAAACCAGAATCCATCTTATCCTTTTCATTATACACAAACCTCCAACTTATATATTTTTATAACCATTGAAGGGGGTCTACAGGTGCAGTATCTACCCTTACTTCAAAATGAAGAGTAGGGTCTCCTGTTTTGGGACTAAGACCGACTGTACCTATAACAGTACCTTTTTTAACCACATCATGCTCTTTTACCAAAATGTCCTTCAGATAGGCATAAATTGTCGCAATATTTCCCCCATGGTATATTATTACAAGCCTACCAAGCCCTCTCATTGAGCCTACATAAATAACTTCACCATCTGCAGAAGCTCTCACCTTTTCCCCTTCTTTCGCTAATATATCTATACCAGAGGAAAAATAAACTGTTTTAAATTCTGGGTGAACCTTTTTTCCAAAAAGACTTACAACCTTTCCCCTAACAGGCCAAGCCAAAATACCCTTTCTTTTTATTAATCTGGAATATGTTTTTTCTTTAGTTTTTTTACTCAAAGATTCTATAATAGATTTTACCTTTTTACTACTTTCTTCTAACTGTTTTTTTGTCTTTTTAAAATATTCTTCGTCATTATAAAGTTTCTTAAGAGTCTCCTTTTTAGCCTGTATCATAAGCTTATATTTTTGTCGCTCCAACTCTTTTTGTTGAAGGATTATATATAGAGTTTCCTTTTCCTTTTCCAATCTCTCTCTTTCTTTTTGCAAATAAAGTGCTTTTTCTTTTAAAGATTTTATAAGACGGGCAGCTTCTTTTGTAATAATAGTGATAGATCTCTCTTTCATCATAAAATCGCTTATATCAGAAGAAGTAAGGAGAATCCTTAACAGAATCTTATCCTTTCCATTTCGATATAAAAGATACAGATAATCAGAAAGTACCCCTGTCAACTCGTTTATCTCTCTATTTGTGTTTTCCATACTCTTCTCTATAAATTTTATCTTTTTTCGTAAAAAATAGATTTTTGTATTTATCTTATTTATATTAGTTTCGATGTTACTTAGGCCATATTCAAGCCTCTTTAAATATTTTTCGAGTCCTGATTTAGTTTTTCTTATCTTTCCAAGTTCTTCTTCTATCTTTTTTATCTGCTGTCTTAGGGTTTCAAGTTTCCTTTTTTCCTTATCAAGGTCAGATATAAATTCTCCTGGATATGCTACTTGAAAGGCAAAAATAAAGATAAAAAAATATATCCAAAAGAATTTCTTCATATCTATACCTCTAAAAACCTAGTAGTTGAGAATAGGCTTCCAAATGCACCTATGACAATACCCAACCCTAGAAGTAATACAAAAACCGATATTAATTCATTTATATTTCCTCTAAAGGAAAGAAATGGTAAAAGCTCTTGAATCTTAACTATTACTGTCTCATATATCTTATATGTCATAATTACAGAAAGGGTAGCTGCTATAAAACCTTCAAAAACCCCTTCTAACATAATGGGCCATCTTATAAACCAATTTGTGGCACCTACCAACTTCATTACCTCAATTTCATCTCTTCTTGCATACACAGTAAGCTGAGTAGTGCTCGATATTACCATTATAGAAGAAAGGATTAATATCAAAAAGATAAGAATACTCCACCTCTTAAGAATATAATCTAATTTTTCTACCTTTTCTACTATTTCTCCTCCGTATTCTACATCTTTAATACCTTTTATACTCTTAAGTTTTGCCACCACATTTTTTATAAAGTGTATATCTTTTACTTTTATCTCAAAAGAATCAGGTAAAGGATTCTTCTTTATAAGAGGAAAAATCAATTTACCAGTATCGCCTAAAACCTTTTCCAGCTCTTCTTTTGCCTTTTCTTTTGACACATATTTTATATTTTTGATCTCTGGCCAATAAAATATCGAGTAATAGATCTCATTTATTTTATCTTTAGAAATATTCTGTTCAAGGTAAACATTTATTATTAATTTATCACCAAAATCTCCTATAGAACCAGAAAGAATAATAAAAGATATGGCAAAAATACCTAAAAAGAATAGATTAGAAGTTATTATAATAATAGCACCCAGACTCATTAAAAAATTTCTCTTAAGAGATTTCAAGGCCTCTTTCACAAAATAAGAAAAGGTATAAAAATTCATACTAATAAACCCCTTTCTCTACATCTTCTACAATTCTTCCAGATTCCATTCTTACTACCCTTTTACCCATTTTATCTACTATCATCTTATTGTGAGAAGCCATAATAATGGTAGTCCCCCTAAAATTCAAATCTTGCAGAAGTTCCATTACACTCCAAGAAGAGTCTGGATCAAGATTTCCAGTGGGTTCATCTGTTATAAGTATGTGTGGGTCATTAACTATGGCACGAGCAATAGAGACTCTCTGCTGTTCTCCACCTGAAAGCTTGTTAGGAAATTCATCCTTTTTTCTTAGAAGATTAACCATTCTAAGTGCTGTAGTCACCCTTTCTTTTATATCTCTTGCTCCTGTAACTCGTAGTGCAAATGCTACGTTTTCAAAGACTGTTCTATCTCTTAATAGCTTAAAGTCCTGAAATACAACACCAATTTTTCTTCTAAAATAAGGTACCTGACCTTGTCTCATTTTTATTAAGTTTTTTCCATCTACAATAACATCTCCACTTGTAGGTAGTTCTGCTCTATATATAAGCTTCAGCAAAGTGCTTTTTCCCGCACCTGTAGGGCCTACTAAAAAGACAAATTCTCCTTTATCAATTTCAAGGGTTATATTTCGAAGAGCCACTACACCATGGGGATATTTTTTTGTGACCCTGTATAGTTTTATCATCTGACCACCCAAATTTCCAAATTATTTACAGTATAAAAGTATATCATACTAAATCTATTTGGGCAAGTCATTTTTTTGACAAAGAGGAAAGAGAGGAAAAGTCTAAATGGAACTTTTCGTCCTATTTAGACTTTTCCTTTTTCTTTCTCGCCTCATCTCTAAAAGGTTTTATAAAGAGGAGTAAAGAAAGGCTAAGAAGTACAAGGCTTATAGGGCTTTTTACAAATATAAGTGGCCCACCCATCATAAGGGCCTGACGAAGACTATTTTCCATCATCCCCCCAAGTACCATTCCTAAAACAACAGGGGCCACAGGGAATCTATATCTCTTAAATAGCCACCCAATTATACCAAATCCAAGGCATGTCCATACATCAAACAGAGAATTTTTTACAGAATAGCTTCCGAGAACAGAGATAGCAAGTATCAAAGGATAAATAAGTGATTTAGGGAATGATATAATCTTCAACCACAATCTGTTCCCTAAAAGTCCGAATATTAAAATAAAAAGATTGGCAAAAATAAGGCTTGCAAATATCCCGTAAGGAATTTGAGGATTTTTTTGAAAAAGTTCAGGACCTGGAACAAGACCATGAAGCATAAGGGCCCCAATAAGTACAGCCGTTGTAGCACTTCCTGGGATACCCAATGATAAAAGAGGTACAAGCGCACCTCCTACAGAGCTACTATTTGCAGCCTCACTTGCAGCTACTCCATCTATTATACCTGTCCCAAAGAGTTCTGGATGTTTACTTGTCCTCTTTGCCTCACTATAGGATATAAAAGTAGCGATAGTTGCCCCTGCTCCAGGAATAATACCTATAGTCGTACCTAAGATAGAAGATTTTAATATAATATCTTTTATTCTCCAAAATTCCTTAAAACTTGGTAATTTACTCGAAAAGGCCTTTATCATCTTTTGTACACCAGGAGAATATTTCTCTATAGATAAGAAAATTTCTCCCAATGCAAAAAGGCCTATCATGCTGGGAATAAGGGCAAAACCATCAAATAAATTTACAATACCAAAATCAAATCTACTTGCACCTGATATAGGATCCATTCCTATTGTACTTACAAGAAGCCCGAATGCAATACTTATAAATGCCCTCACCCAACTTGATCCTCCCAATGAAGAAACTGTGGTTAGCCCAAAAAAAGCAAGGGAAAAATACTCTGCGGGGCCGAATTTAAGGCCAGCTTTAGCAAGAGGGATGGAGAAAAACATAAGAATTATAGTTCCTATAAAACCCCCTGTTACAGATGCAATAAGTGCAGCACCTAAGCCCTCTCCCGGTTTCCCTTTCTCTGTAAGTTTATAGCCATCTATAGCTGTCACTACTGCAGAAGGTGTACCAGGTGTATTTATCGCAACCGCCGTAATAGAGCCTCCGTAATTAGCTGCCTGATAAACTGCCACAAATAAGATAAAAGCAGCTACCGGATTCATCCCATAACTAAAAGGTACAAGTAAGGCAACACCCATAGAAGGAGACATACCCGGAGTAGCACCTATGAGTATGCCTAAAATAACACCTATAATAATCATAAAAATACCTTTTAGTGTAAGGACTACTCCAAAGCCCAAAAGTATGTTTGATAAAAGATCACCCATTATCTCACCTCTTTATTTGGCAAAAAAGCCTAATGGAATAGGAATATGAAGTGTCTGAATAAATACATAATATACAAAAACTATCCATATTACAGAAATAGCTAATAAATTTACTATCCTTTTATAATAGAGCATAAGAGGAGCAATTATTAGGAACAAAAAAGTATCTATAAAATAACCTATAATATTCAAAAGTCCAATATAAATAATCATAAGTGCAATAAACTTTATGGTTTTCCAAGGATCTCCATTTTCTTCATCTGGTTCTTCTATACCCCTTACCACTCTATATATAAGGAAAATATTAAACAATATTAAGAGCCCTATCCAGAGCCTTGGCACCGTAGCAGGACCTACGCCCTCCTCTTCTGGAAAAGAAAATGTAACATATAAAAAAAGAAGGCTGAGACAAAGAAGAAATAAAGAAACTAGTATAGTTCCCCTTTTCTTATCAAAAGAAGGTTTTCTAAGATAAAACACTGCCCCTATATAAAATATTATTAATATTCCCAAAAATATAAAGGTTCCCATTTTATCACCTCTTTAGAGAGAGGGAGATAAATGCCCTCCCTCTCTCTAAACTTATCATCCAAATGATGCTTATTTAATCAAACCAGCTTCCTTTAAGAAAGCTGTATCTTTTGCTTTTTGTTTTGCAACCTCTACTGCAAACTCTACACCTTTAATAAATACGGGTGCCATAGAGCCTTTTTCTACAAATGAAATCCACTCAGGATCCTTACTTACCTTCTCAAATAGGTCTTCTAAGAACTTAATCCTATCTTGTGGGGTACCTTTCTTTAAAGCATAACCTCTCCAAAGAACCTCTCCTGTAAGTTGAGGATAACCAAGTTCTTCAAAGGTAGGTGAATCTTCAAAACCCTTTAATCTCTTAGGAGATGCCACAGCAGCAACGAAAAGATCTGGTCTTCCTATAGTATCTTGAGGATTTCCTACATACACTACACCATGGCCACCAAGCAGTGCAGCTATTGCTTTAGATCCACCTTTAAATGGGATCCATTTTGCCTTTATTCCTGTTGCTTTCCACACTTTCATGGCAAATAAATGGTCTGTTCCACCTGCTGCAGGACCTACCCAAAGCTGTTTACCATTTTTGGCCTTTGCATCTTTAATAATATCCTCAAAGGTTACGACTTTCAATTTTTTGTTTGTAATAAGACATTCGTAATCCTTTACCATCATAGCAAGGTAGTAAAGCTTATCTAAGTTTTTGGTTCTTCTTCCCTTTATGGTAGAGGAAATAACGGAACTGGTCATACCAAAAATAGTATATCCATCTGCAGGTTTAGAAAGAACATACTGTGTAGCTACAATTCCACCCGCACCCTTCTTATTTTCCACTACAATAGGTACATCTACATATTTTTTAGCTATATTTGCAATAAGTCTCGATGTTATATCTATTGCTCCACCAGGTGATGTGTACACAACAATAGTTATAGGCCTATCTGGATACTTAGAAAAAGCAGAAACTGAGAAAATCAATACAAAAATCAAGAGTAAACTTACTAAAAGACTAACTTTTCTCATAAAAATACCCCCTTTTTTTATTTTTGTGAAAACCTTGCAAACATAAGACCATGCCTTATACCCCTATCACTCACCACAAAAGAATCCATGCCAAGCCTATCTAAAATAGCATAAAGAATCGTAGCACCTGCAAGTATAGTTTCCGCACGTTTTGGCTGAAGCCCTACTATAGATTTTCTCTCCTCTACTGTCTTAGAAAGATAGAGTTCTATCTGATTCTTCACCTCTTCTTTTGTAACAACTGCACCTTGAACTTTATTAGGATCATATTTTTCCATCTTAAACTTTACTGCTGTAATGCTTGTTACATTTCCTCCCATTCCTATTGCTTTATCTATTTTTTCTGGAAATTCTACCTTAGCAAATTCCTCTTTTAAATACTTAAAAAGCTCATCATGTTCTTCTCTTTTTACTGGATCAAACTTAAGAAATTTATTGGTCAATACCAATGCCCCTATATTTAGACTAAATTTGTTTTGAATTTGAGGACCTTTACTAAAAATAAACTCTGTGCTTCCTCCTCCTATATCAAATATTACCACATCTTCATCCTTTATGCCAAGACCTAAGACTACTGCAAGATGAGAAAGTTTTGCCTCCTCTTCTCCTGGTATTACCTCGATCTTTAGTCCAACCTCTTTTTCTACTCTTTCCAAAAATTCTTTAGCATTTTTGGCTTCTCTTAAAGCCATAGTGCCAATAGCTGCATAATCATCTATATTATACTTATCCATAAGTGCCTTAAACTCTCTTAGTGCCTCTATTGTTCTATCCATTGCTTCAGGCTTTAGGACACCTGTCTCTTTTAAGTCTTCTCCTAATTTAGTTATAGCAGCCCTATCTTCTAAGGTTTTAAAATTGCCAGCATCATCTTTTTCTGCAATATATATAAGTACTGAATTTGAACCCACATCTAAAGTTGCATATCTTGCCATTTATATCACCCCCTAATTATAGCATACCTACAAGTCTTTTAAGAGCCTTAATATAATTTATATTCTCAAAACCTTTAAGTCCCAAACTTTCTACTGTTTCAACAACTTTCTTAGGATCTTCCTGTTCTACTGCTACTGTCCTTGTAGGTTTTCCATCCCCTGTAACCTCTGCTATCTCTACTATGCATTCATTTATATTATATATATGTCTTACCTTTGTAACATCAATAGCCTTCAACTTTTTGCAGGGTTTGATAAGTTCTTCTAAGAATTCATCAAAAGAATAGACATCCTTTTTAAATTCTGGAACATCCACCTTGAAAAATTTGAAAACCTCAGTAATCTGCTCTTTCTTAAGGGGAAAGGCCTCTTTAAATACGGGCTTCCACTGTTCTAATCCATCTTCATTTACATTTTGAAGGACCTTGATATCCATAAGCCCATCTCTTATCTTCGTGTTTTGCATGCTTTCCGTAGACAAAATGTATACCTCAGCACTTCTCTTTTCAGTTTTCATCTCATGAGACCTTATCTTATCTTCGGCCTCTCCAAAATTCTCCCCAAAAGTCCTCCATTCCCATCTTGGTATTATTTTAGAAAGATCTTCTCCCATAACTATACACCCCCATAACTATTTTTTATTTTTCTACTGGCATATTGAACAATACCCTAACTTTTGAACCTTTCCACTTAAAAGCATCTTTTGGTGCAAAATTAAAGGCGGCACTTGCAAATGCCCTATAAAAATCTTCTGAATTTTTAAGTGCATTCTTTACTTTATAATAATCCTTTGTTTTTATTGTAAAAGAAAACTCCCCTGTAAAAGGAGCTCCTCCTAACTCATGTGTCCAAAGCTCTATTTCTACCTCACCCTTTACTCCATCACCAAACAATATAACACCTGGTTCTACCTTATAAGAATAGGCAACACGAGGAATCAATTTTACTTCATTTGCCATACATGTATTACCAAGACCTAAAAAGAGGGCTTTCCAGCTTCCAAAAGTATCTTTACAAAGCTCTTTTTTTGTCTTTACCTTTATAGCATTTTCAAAATAGCTTCTAAGATTTCCATTTTTATCAAGAGAAACATTCTCCTCTATCTTTCTGGAACTCTTAATACCAACAGGAAGAGGAAAACTGGTACCGAGTACTTTGTAAAGATCAGGGCTTATGAATTTGGCCGTAAATTTGTAAGATGTCGTAGGTTTACCCTTCTTATATTTTATCTGTTTCCGAAGTACATACCCTGCTACTCTTAGAAGGGCATCTTGTGTATCCATGTAAATTTTTGCAGAAATACCAACTTTAAATGCATCTTCATTCTCTTTTACTTGAAACCCTTTTTCTTTTGCAACAGCCTTTGCTATTTCCCATAATTTCTTATACCCGTTATCTAAGCCATTTACAAAAGGTGTTGTCCCCAATAAGAACTTATATTCTCTTGAAGTAACCAAGGATAATGGCTGATATTTTTCAATATTTTGTTGATATAAATATCCTTCTGCATAAGAAAACCCTGAAAAAAGCAATATCAGTAAAGATAAAACAGATATCAATAAAAGACTCTTCTTTTTCATAGTATTACCCCCCTTTTTTTATTAAGGGCCCATGCCCTTTTATAAACTTCTCTTAATCATTATCATATTAATAATATCTCCCGAGTTTTCGGAGAAATCAGAAACATCTCCTATAAGATTTATGAGCTCTCTTAATATCATCTTTTCAGATAGAGAAACGTTCATGTCAAATACTTTGATTATAAGTTTTCTTTCATAAGTATCCACTATGTGTTCAGATTTCTGAACAGCTATTATAGCTTCTTTTGCCTTATCATGATCGGTAAAAAAGAGGGAAAGGGCATCCTTTAACGCAAGAAGTCCTTTACGCGATTCTTCATTCATCTTATATACTTCATCTATTATAGAGTGAAAGATATGAATTTTTTGAAGTGTATAAAAATCTGTTATATATTCTATCCTGTTTGCAATCCTATCATTTGCATCGATAAGTTTCATAAGATCTTCTCTTACCTCTGGTAAAATACCACCTTCATAAAGAAATTCTTTAAATTCTCTCCTTACGGTATCACACTTACCTTCGGCCTTATGAACCTTTTCCACTTTTTCTATAATAGCATCATCGACCTGACAATCATTATCAAAATATGATTTTAAACAATCAGTATAATAATCAAACTCTTCTATTACCAAGTTAAAATGATTAATTATATACTCCTCAGCTTTTTCTTCATTTCTCCAAAGACCCATCTTTAAACCTCCTTATATTTATTCTAAATATTTATAGTAAACCTACTAACTTAAATATACCAAAAGAAATGACACCTGCTATAGTGGGTGTACCTACCCAACCAAAAAGAATATTTCTAAGGGTTCTCTTGTTAATTGTTCGGGTACCTGTAACAAGGCCTATCCCCAAAACTCCCCCTACTATTGCCTGAGAAGTAGAAACTGGGATGCCTATTACCGCATAGATATGAACAGTTATAGCTTCTGCAAGGATAGCAATAAATGCAGAGTAATAATCAAGGGGCAAAAGTTTTTTTCCTACAGTCATCATAACATTCTTACTATAAGTAATTGCTCCAAAACCTATAGAGAGCCCTCCTAACAATGCCCCCATAAAAGGAGTAAGCATTCCTGAAGTAACATATATACCAGTAACATTTGCAACATTATTTGCACCTAACGCATACGCCCCATATCCACCAACAAGATAAAATCCAACAAGTATAAACTTGTCAAAAAGCACCTGATTTTTTATATACTTTTTTATTATTATTCTTATAGCAAGATAAAGCAAAAAAGAAATTATTGCAGCGCCAACAGGTGTAAGTACCCATGCCGAAAAAATTTTAGGAAGAGCAGAAAGGTTTACATTATGATTTACAATACCTATGCCAATAATTGCACCCACTATTGCTTGCGATGTTGAGACAGGAAGACCTAAGTATGTCATAAGTGTTACCGTTAGTGCTGCAGCAAAAGATGCGACTGTTGCAGTAATAGGAGTTTGACGAGTGATATTACCAAGAGTTGCAAAACCCTTATATCCCTCTGCAAGGGCCCCTATTAACACTAAAGTAGCAAGAATTGTAACAGCAGTTCTAAATTTAATGATATTATTTGCAACTGCTGTACCAAAAACATTGGCAGAATCATTACTACCTAAAGACCAACCTAGAAAGATACCACCCAAAAGTTTAAACATAGAACTTTCCTCCTTTATAATTATACGCTATTTTATTTTAATATATTTTTCTATTATAATAAAAAACCTAAAAATTTTATTTTAGCCCTTCTAATTAACCTTAAGCTACTGTTTCTAAATTATTCGATTTTTTTAAAGAATAATACAATTTTTTTTATTTGTCAAATTAATTATTTTAATTTTTATGATAAAATAGAGTTATAAGCTAATATAAAAATGAGAGGTGTCATATGGATCTTGAAAAATTAAAGACTTTTTATACAATAGCTCGAACTAAAAGTTTTACAAAAGCAGCAGAAGAGCTAAACTTAACCCAACCTGCCGTGAGCTCACAAATAAGCTCTTTAGAAGAAAGATATGGAATCAAACTCTTTGAAAGAATAGGAAGAAGGGTATATCTTACTAAAGCCGGAGAGACGCTCCTTCCTTATGCAGAAAAAATCATATCTATTTTTGAAGAGGCAAAACTTGCGGTTAAAAAGATAAAAGACCCCACATTTGGCAAATTAAATTTTGGGGCAGGCATGATCTCAGGAATACATATAATCCCAGATATACTAAAAGACTTTAAAAAAACTTATCCTAATATTGAAACACACGTAAGAATAACCTATGCACATGAAATTTTAAATATGGTAGAGGAAAATGAGGTGGATTTCGGTATTGTAGATGAACGAGGCACAGAGAAAACAAAAAACATCTTTGAAATAGAACCACTTATAGAAGATAATCTCATCTTAGCCGTACACCCTAAACATAAGCTTGCAAAAAGAAAAAAGGTAAAAATTAAGGATTTAAGAAAGGAAAATCTAATTCTTACAGAGAAAAAGTCATCACTTAGGGCTTTTTTCGAATTATCACTCACCAAAAAAGGGTACATCATTTCCCCTTTTATGGAATTTGGAAATGTCGAGGCTGTAAAAAAGATGGTGGAAAAAGGACTTGGAGTTGCAGTTCTTTCAGTACTGTCAATAAAAGAAGAGGTAGAGTTTGGATTACTTAAGGGTGTAGAATTAGAAGACATTGATACTAAAAGATTTGTGTTACTTATAAAGAGAAGAGAAAAAGAATTCTTTCCTGTTACAAAATTATTTATAGATTATCTAAAAGAAAAACTCCAAGACGAAAAGTAAATGGGCGCATATCCTAATTTATCGGAGCTTGTAAATTCAATTTCTTTTTGCTATAATGCCAAATACAAATACTGTAGTTATATAAATTTTGTATCTTAATATGCATAGAAACTGTCCATATAATCATATAAAAGAAGAAGGGATAAAAAACTATAATGAGAATCTATGAAGTAAATACACCTAAACTCCTAAAAGAATTTATAATGTTTCCTTTCAATCTTTACAAGGAAGACCCTTATTGGGTACCTCCCCTTATTTCAGATGCAAAGAAAATTGCACAAGGCAATACACCATTATTTAAAAGAGGACCCTATACACACTTTATAGTAAAAGATAAGGGTAAAGTCTTGGGAAGAATTACTTGCGGTATCGATAAGTTCTTTAATGAAACAAAAGGGGCAAAGGAGACATACTTTACCCTATTTGAGGCAGTAAATGATAAAAAAGTAGTAAATCTTTTATTCTCAGAAGTGGAGAAATATGCTAAGAAAAGAAATATGACTCAAATAAAAGGCCCTATTTCACCTACTAATGGGGATGATTTTAGAGGACTTTTGGTAAAAAACTTCGAAACATCTCCATCACTTTTAGAGAGTTATAATCCTTCTTATTATAAAAATTTTATAGAAGAGCTAGGCTATAAAACATATTATGAATTTTATTCTTATATTTTTCATCTTGAAAAGCTAGACTTAAGAAGATATGAAAATGGAACAAGATATGCTATGGATAAGTATGGTTTTACTATACAGGCAATAAATCCTAAAGAGATAAATAAAGTAATATATGACTTAAAATATGTAATGGATCATGCGATACCAGATGATTGGTTAGATCCAATAATTCCTCCTACAATAGAAGAGATAAAAGAAACCGCAAAAGAGCTTAAACCTCTAGGAGTTCCAGGTTCATTGATAATGGCATATTCAAAAAAAGGTGAACCAATAGGATTTAATGTATCACTACCTAATTATAACGAAGTATTAAAAAGATTAAATGGTCATATATTTCCCTTTGGATGGCTAAAATTTTTGTATTATAAAAAAAGGATAAAAAGTGCAAAATCTTTTATAATGTTTGTAATTCCCTCTTGGCACAAAAAAGGCGTTTCCTCAAGCATATACTTGAAAGGGCTTAAATTCGCCAAACAATATGGGTATAAATGGGTAGAAGGAGGCACTATAGGAAAAGATAATCTATCCATGAGAAATGATGCGGAAAAATTAGGCGGGATACACTATAAGACCTTCAGATTATATATAAAATATTTGCAAAATTAAAGGCTTTCTGATAAAATACAAAACATGAAAAACAAAAATATTATAACCATATCAATAACTGTTGCATTAATGACATTTTCCATATTTTCATGGTTTACTATACTACCTATATATCTAAAGGAACTTGGCGCTACAGATATACAGGTAGGTTTTTCCTATTCTATTATATCCATATCTTTTCTCCTCTTTCAATATCCAGGGGGGATACTTTCTGATACATTTGGCAGGAAAGGGCTAATAGTATATCCCACCTTTATAGCAGCCCTATTTTTCCTATTAGGGTACATTTTTCATAATTGGATTATGCTTGTTATAACTGCATCAGTTCAGAATATGGTATCTGCCATACAGCTTCCTGCATTTATAGCACTCATTGCAGAATCTGTATCAGAAAAAGAAAAGGGCGCTGCATTTTCTCTCTTAGAATTAGGTGCATCAGGAGGGATAGCCTTAGGGCAATTTATGGGCGGTATTTTATTAAAATACACTACAGTAAAAACTCTACTTTTAATTACAGCAATAATAGCCTTCATAAATGGGATATTAAGGCTTTTATTCTTAGAAGAAACACATTTTTACAAAAGAGAAAAAAGTGGCTTTAATAGACTCCCATTAAGAGATGTCCTAAAAAATAGGGCGTTTATCATTTTACTTACAGCATCTGCCCTTTTCTATGCCGTATTTTCCCTTACTACATATGGTCCCTTTATCGCCATTTACAGTAAAGAAGTGTTAAAACTTACCAAATCAAGTGTAAATATATTATACAGTATAGGAGGATTAGGAGCAGTAATTATAAGCTTTATAGGTGGATACCTTATTAAAAAATATACAGATAAAAGGGTACTTACTGGAAACTTAATCTTGCATATAATCTTTCTATTTACATGGATCCTACTTGGGAGAAATATTCTATATATAATACCTTTTATTTTGGTATTTATGACTTCACAATTGGGACATATTGCCTACAACTCATATCTTACAGGAGTTTTCCCTCAGAGGTTACGTTCACAAATGATAGGACTTTTTGCCACAATAAGTGGGCTTTTATCCTCTTTTACCCCTGCTGTTGCTGCATACTTCATGGTTCACTTTATGAAGATTTCTCCCTTTATATTAGCAGGAATTTTCGGGATAATAGGAACATTACTGTTTACAAGGGTAAAAGATAATGAAATTTGCAGATAAATACTTACCAAAAATTGCAATTGTATTTGCAACAATGATTTGGGGGGCTACATTTATGTGGGTAAAAGATGGTATAGCCCACCTTGACCCTATATATTTTATAGGTCTCAGATTTTTGCTCGCTTTTTTGGCATTAATTCTCATTTTTCCATCAAAAAGAAAGATAAATAGAGAAGAATTTAAAATCGGTTTTCTCATAGGTATTACAATGTTTTTTGCATATATATCACAGACTATAGGATTAAAATACACTACTATTTCTAACAATGCCTTTATTACCGGACTATTTGTAGTATTTGTCCCATTTGTATCATTTTTCTTAAGGGAAGAGAAGCTCTCATTTGTAACTATTTTTGGAACAATCCTTGCAGTCTTTGGATTATACCTCTTATCTTTTTCCAAAGGAGGAATAAAAAGTGTAAACATAGGTGATATGCTTACCCTTATTTGTGCAATTCTATTTGCAGTTCAGATTGTACTTGTAGGTAGGTATACTAAAATATACGACCCCGTAAAACTTCTTATAGTACAGATTTTTACAGTAGCTATATTAAGCCTTATTACTTCATTTTTTATGGGTACATATACTTTTACGATAAAGTATAGTGGCCTACAAAGTATAGTATTAAATGCACTTTTGGGTACAGTTTTGGCATATTATATACAAAACAAGTTTCAAAGCAAAATGCCCAATACAGAAGCAGGACTTATATTCTCTCTTGAACCTGTATTTGCAGGATTATTTGCGTATATATTTCGAGGAGAGGTCTTAACACATACTAAAATGCTAGGGGCAGGTCTTATATTCCTTGCCATCGTCCTTATTCAAGTAAAGGGAGATATTCAAAAAATAGAGGAGGTGAGGGAAACAATTTGAAAAAGATAAAGGCAATATCGCTCTTTTCTGGTGGGCTTGATAGTATTCTTGCTACAAAAATAATAATGGATGAAGATATAGAGGTGATAGGAGTTACATTTAAATCCCCTTTTTACTCTCCAGATAAGGCTATAGAGTATGCAAAACTTTTGGGAATAGAGTTAAAAATAATAGAATTTGGTGAGGAATATCTAAATCTTGTACATAATCCAAAACATGGGTATGGAAAGAATATGAACCCTTGTATAGACTGTCATGCATATATGTTTAGAAAAGCAGGAGAGCTTATGGAAAAAGTTGGTGCTTCCTTTCTCATAACAGGAGAGGTAAAAGGAGAACGTCCTATGTCCCAAAATAAAATAGCATTAAAGATAGTGGAAGAAGAGTCTGGTCTCTCGGGAAAAATATTAAGACCACTCTCTGCAAAATTGCTACCAGAAACAGAGCCAGAAAAGTTGGGATATGTAAATAGAGAACATCTATATGCCATATCAGGTAGATCACGAAAACCCCAATTTGAACTTGCAAAAAAATACGGGATAGAAAAATATCCTACACCCTCAGGAGGGTGTAAACTTACAGATCCTGGGTATGCAAAAAGACTAAAAGAACTTATAGATCACAATGAATACAATATGGAAAATATAAAACTCTTAGAAATAGGAAGACACTTTAGGCTCCCATCTGGAAGAAAGCTTATAGTAGGGCGAAATAAAAGAGAAAACGAAATCCTCTCAGGATACAAAAACAGATACACTATCTTATACCCTAAAAATATCATGGGACCTACCTCTCTTTTGCAATCAGAAAAAGAAGAGGATATTTATCTATCTTCTGAAATTACACTTACATATGCCGATCATGAAAACAAAAAAGAATGGATAATTATAGAAAGAAAAGGAAAGAAGACAGAAATAGAGGTATATCCACAAGAAAAAGAATCTATAAAGAAATATCTTATACAAAGATGAAGAAAAAAATAGTTGTAGGTCTAAGTGGTGGAATAGATAGTGCCATTTCTGCATATATTCTAAAGGAAAAAGGATATGAAGTAGTAGGTATTACCATGATACATATAGACAGTATGGATATAAATAGAGTAGAAGATATAGCAAAGGTTTTAGGTATTCAACTTATACTATATGATATAAGAGAAATATTTAAAAGAGAAATCATAAAACCCTTTATCAAAGAGTATTTAAGTGGAAGAACTCCTAATCCCTGTGTAATGTGTAATCCTAGGATAAAATTTGGGATTCTAAAGAAAAAGGCACTGGAATATGGAGACATCTTTGCAACTGGTCACTATGCAGACATAGTAGATATTAAAGGAAGGTTATTTATAAAAAAAGGAAAAGATAAGAAGAAAGATCAATCCTATTTTCTCTATAGACTTACCCAAAAAGACCTTAGAGAAACAATTTTTCCATTAGGGAAATACACAAAAGAAGAGGTAAGAAAGATGCAAGATAAGGTACTTAAGCTCCCTCCAAAAAAAGAAAGTCAAGATATATGTTTTATAAAGGATAGCTATAAGGAGTTGATACGGGCTTATAAAAAAGATATAAAAGAGGGAGAGTTTATTACAAAAGATGGGAAAGTACTGGGTATCCATAAAGGCATTCCCTTCTATACCATCGGCCAGAGAAAAGGACTTGGGGTATCTTCAGGGCAAAGGCTCTATGTAAGAGAAATTCTACCAGAGGAGAACAAAATAGTACTCTCTAAGAGAGAAGAACTTATCCAAAAAGGGTTTATAGTGGGAGATCTTACATCCCCATCGTATGACACATTACCCGAAAACAATATTTATAAGGTAAAGGTAAGATACAATACACCTGAAAAAGAAGCAAAAATTGAATATATATCTCCTAATAAGATAAAGGTTGCTCTTTTAAAAGAGGGTGAATATGCTATAACTCCTGGACAATCTGCAGTCTTTTATAAAGACGATCACCTTATAGGCGGGGGTATCATAGAAGGTATTGTATCTTAAGCCCTATAAATTACCCTTATATTCTATATAGGTATCTTGAATTGTCATTGCTATCTACTATTACTATCCTCTAATTGCTATTGTTTTCTCCCATATCATTATGATAAGTACTCATACTATAAACCGTTATTACGAAAGCTTGTATGTATTCCACTACATCATTGCAAGGAAGGATAGTTTTTGTTCCGAAGTCTCATTCGTCATTGCGGGGAGGGTCTTTTCGCTCCGACAAAACAACCGATCTCTCACGTTATTGTAAGGAACCCGTACACTTCCTAACTGTCATTGCGAGGAGCCCACTCTCCCTCATTGTCATTGCGAGGATCGAAGCGACGTGGCAATCTCTGGTACCCAAGGTGGTTGAGGGGCCGCAAAAGAGAGATTGC